>CAVKAH010000228.1:0-2034 GCA_963654095.1 Oscillospiraceae bacterium | reverse complement strand
GCTTACGGAATAACGGCAGCAACCTTACGCTAACCGTAAGATTTTCTACATCAGCAACAGTGTCTCTAACCTGTGGCAGAGAGTCGTTCTGCTGTATCATCTTAAATCCATCAATACTCAAATCGAGCGGGAACGACAAGCATACTTTATCAACCGATACTTGTTTGCCAGTCTTGTCTGAGGCGTACCTTGCCACAGTCTTTACTGCCCAATTCTGTACTGGTGGGATATACAGCAATAATGTCAATAAAAAGATGAAAAAGAAAGGGATGACAACAGCGATGCCACCCCATTTCAATGTCCGCCGTATGTAATTTTTCATATTGTCCTAATATTTCATAGGGACAAAGATAATGTAAATTGAGAAAAATAAAAAATAAAAGTTATTTATTTTCGGAATATCGTCTTACAATAAACCGAGGCTTTTGAGCTTTCCCTCAATTACAGCTACACCGCCTTCTACATTACTTTCTATGTTGAGCGGCATAACTGGGTCGTGGAGCGACATACGCAGAAGTAGCCATCCGTCTTCATTTGCATTGGTGCAACTCATGCGTACTCCTTCATAGTTTGGTTCTACAAGTTTCCACCCTGGCATAGCCGTAAATTTCTCTTTCATATCCTCAAGCACCTTTGCGCCGTATGCCTTAAAATCATCCTGAGGGAGTTTTATTCTTATCTCTTTGCTTTCCTTGGGCTGTTTTAAGGTGGAGATAAGGTCTTGAAGTTGCTTTCCTTCTTTGTTTAATTTAGCTGCGCCAATGATAAGTTTGGCTGCAAGATAGGCTCCATCATCAAGGAAGTAGTTCTCACGTAGGGCGGCATGACCAGAGGTCTCTATGGCAAGCCAACAGTCTTCACCGATGCTATTCAAGCGGATGCCCTCGTTGATGACATTCTTGTAACCACGGCGGAAACGATGATGTCTGCCACCATGCGACTTGATAAAGTCTGCCAATCCGTCAGAAGTTACAGAGTCGGTAACGATAGTACTTCCTGGATGTTCTTTAAGAATAACGGCGGAGATAAGTGCAATGAGCGCATTGCGGTTTATTGGTTCACCTTTGTGGTCAACAATAGCCGAACGATCAACGTCGGTATCAAAGATTATGCCGAGATCTGCATTGCTTTTCTTCACAGCATCGCATACCGAAGCCATAGCATCTGCATTTTCTGGATTTGGAATATGGTTAGGAAATCTGCCGTCTGGCTCAAGGAACTGACTGCCTTCGGTATTAGCACCAAGCAAATGTAGTATTTTCTCAAAAAACCCGCCATTGCCATTGCCTGCATCAACGATGATATGCATTCCTGAGAGAGGGTGCATATAGTCTGCTGCATTCACTCCCTTGCGTATATAGTCTGCGAGGTGGCGTGAATATATGGTCATGAAATCAAGCGATGAACTGCTGCCTTCTTCACCGCAATAAGTATAATCGCCCTTTGCGGCAATATCGAGAATGGCTGTTATATCCTTTTTGTCGAGGCCTCCCTTAGGGGTAAAGAATTTCAGTCCGTTACGATTGAAAGGTAAATGACTTGCCGTTACCATTACTGAAGCTGATGCCTTTGTATGCTCACTCACACATGTCATGAACATTGCGGGTGTTGACGCAAGTCCACAATCAATGATATTTGCTCCAGCCTGCATACCACCCTTAATGAAAGCTTGCTTGATACTTTCGCCAGAAAGGCGGCAGTCTGTACCTATGGCTATCGTAATATCTTCATTTCCAGATATGTTTCTCTGCCATTTTACAAACGACTTTGCTATTGTTTCTGCCACCTCTGGAGTAAGGTTTACGTGCTCATCTTCGATGCCTTCAAGTGCCACGCCTCTTATGTCAGAGCCATTTTGTAGTTTTTCCCAATTCATAGTCTATTTACATTTAAGTTTAATTCATCAGCAAACTTACATATTTTTTTCCAATTAATGAATAAATGAACGACCATTTATATATTATATAGGTATAAAAATCCCTTACAGCTTTTTATATAACTGCAAGGGAACTGTATTATGGCGTGTTCTAAAAA
>CAVKAH010000227.1:0-2050 GCA_963654095.1 Oscillospiraceae bacterium | reverse complement strand
AAATTTTGCGGATTTCTTTGAGTATCAAGAGTTTTCAGAGTTCTATTTGTAGATGGTAGTGCTTTCTTTGCAGCCTGTCACTTTCCGATGCAAAAATGATTAAAGATATTTCCGAGAACTTCGTCGGTTTGGATTTCACCACCTGTTATTTCTCCTAAATGATAGAGGCAACTGCGGAGGTCTTGACTAACAATATCTGAAGGAAGGTCGGAAGAAAGACCATCTATTACTCTTGTGATGTCTTCAAGAGCTTGTCGTAGAATATTCATGTGGCGGATGTTGCTTATAATGACGCCATTTGTAGATGCAGACTTTATGAATGAGAGGTCACAGAGTAAGGTGCGCAATTCTGCAATGCCATATCCTGTCTTTGCCGAAATACTAATTTCTTTAAGAGAGGACAGATACTGGGATATTTCTGCAGGGAGAAATGTGGAAGCATGAGGAATAGAAGCAGGTGAAATATCCCACTTGTTGTAAACAATGATGAGATTTTTCTTTTCACATAAAGGTAATACCTTTTGCGATAATTCCTGTAATTGTTTCTCTGCTTGCGTAGAGTCGATAATAAGCAAGACTATTTCTGCTTGACTAATTTTTTGCATTGTCTTTTCAATGCCAATACTCTCAATTCTGTCTTCAGTATCACGTATACCTGCGGTATCGATAAAGCGGAAAAGTGTTGAGTTTATATTTATCGTATCTTCAATGACATCGCGCGTCGTACCATGAATGTCGCTTACGATGGCACGTTCTTCACCGACAAGTTGGTTGAGAAGGGTGGATTTTCCTGCATTAGTCTCCCCAACGATAGCTACAGGTACACCATTCTTAATGGCATTTCCTGTTTTAAACGAGCCAACAAGACTTATAATTACTTCTTTTATCTTGTTTGCCACATCAACAAGTTCCGTCCTGTCTGCAAATTCAAGTTCTTCATGGTCAGAAAAATCAAGCTCCAGTTCCATGAGAGAAGTAAGATGCAGGAGCTTTTCGCGTAGGACAGAAAGTTCTTTGCTGAATGCTCCTCTCATCTGGTTCATAGCTATGCGATGCGACGCCTCTGAGTGGGAAGCAATCAAGTCTGCCACAGCCTCCGCTTGCGACAGATCCATTTTGCCGTTCAAGAATGCCCTTTGTGTATATTCGCCTGGTCCTGCAGCACGAGCACCATTGTCAATAAGCAGTTGCATCACCCTTTGTAAGATATACGATGATCCATGGCAGGATATCTCTACAGAGTCTTCTCCTGTATAAGAATGAGGTGCTTTAAACACGCTAACCAGCACCTCGTCTATAATATCATTATTCTTTTTGTCAATTATCCGTCCGAAAACCAATGTATAAGGCTCACGTTCAGAGAGTTTGCGCAAGTTTTTTCCAACAGGAAAAAATATCTTATCGGTTATAGAAAAAGCCTCGTTTCCTGAAACTCTAATTATACCCAAAGCCCCTCCCGGAGCAGTAGCAATGGCACAAATAGTATTTTCGTTATTCATTTTTTTATTATTTGTCTGCAAATGTACGCTTTTTTATTTAATTTTGCACATAATAGAAATGTAATGCTTCGATATAGTATTAATAATTCCCTAATATCGCTGCATATAAAAAAAACAATAGTTAAGTTGAAAAGTGGACTTACATATATTTAACCCAGAACATGACATCGTCTTATCGTATGATGTCCCATATATCACAATACCTCATGCCGTACAGGAGCTAAGGATAAACTTAGGCTTTCTGCCTGCACTATGGGCACAAGACGGAGACTATGTTCTTGTTGACGATATCAAGTATGCTCTTAAAGCTGTGTCGCAGTTTGAGAATGTTGCTGCCGATGTTCTTTTTGTAGAAAGGAAAGACCTTTCATCGCTGCCGATATCCAGCATAAGACCATGGGGATGGGACAAGAAGATTAAGGGTGAGCTACAAGAGAGTGGGGTAGATGTATCCATTCTTCCCACTGATGATACCCTAAAACATATACGCAACCTCTCCGATCGTAGTAATACAACACACGTTCTTGCCAGCCTCCGCAATGGTATAGAGA
>CAVKAH010000226.1:0-2069 GCA_963654095.1 Oscillospiraceae bacterium | reverse complement strand
CTATACATTTATCGAAAACAAAATTGTAACAAAACAAATAAAAAACAGAATATGAAAAAGCCAAGTAAAATATGGATTGGTGTAGGTGCTGTGGCTATAGTTGCCATTGCTGCATGGTTGCTCTCAGGAGGAAAGAAAGAGCAACAAATAACTTTCGACACCGCCAAGGTGCAACCTGCCAACATTAAGAACAGCGTTACAGCAACGGGAAACGTGGAACCTGTAACATCAGTTACCGTAGGTACACAGGTATCTGGTATTATATCAAAGTTGTATGTAGATTACAACACCGTTGTCAAGAAAGGTCAAATAATCGCTGAGCTTGACAAAACGAACCTTATCAGCGAACTCAATACAGCAAAGGCTAATCTTGCAAGTGCTCAAAGCACGCTGAACTACGAATCGGCAAATTTTAAGCGTTATGCTACATTATACAAGAAGGGACTCGTAAGTGCTGACGAATATGATTCAGCCAAACTCAATTACGAGAAAGCACGTGAGAGTGTGGCATCATCAAAAGAAATGGTACAGAAAGCCCAAACTAACCTTGGTTATGCTATCATCACCTCTCCTATAGACGGTGTGGTAATATCCAAATCGGTAGAAGAAGGACAGACCGTAGCTGCAAGTTATGCCACGCCAGAGCTCTTCACAATTGCCAAAGACCTAAAGGATATGCAGGTGGTGGCTGATGTTGACGAAGCCGATATTGGCGATGTAAAGGAGGGAGAAAGAGTAACTTTTACTGTTGACGCTTATCCTAACGACACGTTTGAGGGTGTCGTAAAGCAAGTTCGTCAGGAGGCTACCACTACGAATAATGTGGTTACATACGAGGTTGTGATAAGTGCTCCCAACAGTGACCTTAAACTAAAACCAGGTCTTACAGCTAACGTTACCATCTATACGGCTGAACGTCAGAACGTGCTTAGCGTACCTACAAAAGCTCTTCGCTTTACTCCAACGCAAGATCTAATTAAGGGTGCTAAAATTATAGACTGCAAGGGAAAGAACAAAGTATGGACTCGCGAAGGCAATACATTTAGGGCTCACGCTGTACAGATTGGTATGAGCGATGGTATGAACACTGAAATTCTTGGCGGTATAAGCAAAGGACAGACTATCATTACTGACACCAAAGCACAAACGTCTGATAGTGAACAGACAAGCGATAGCGGAGAGAGCAGTCCTTTTGCCCCTAAGGGTCCAGGAAGCAAGAAGAAATAACATGAAGGTTAAGCGTGTACCTGAGAACAGACACGCTTACCTTATTTATAAAACACTAACAGAAAGTGTAAAGGATGGAAAACAAAAAAGTAGTAATAGAACTACAAAACGTGAAGCGAGAATTCCTTGTCGGCGACGAGATGGTTCATGCTTTGCGTGGCGTATCTTTCAAGATTTTTGAAGGAGAGTTCGTCACTATAATGGGAAAATCTGGTTCTGGAAAGTCAACACTTCTTAATCAGCTTGGTTGTCTCGACACTCCATCGAGTGGTGAATATCTACTCGACGGTGTTTCTGTACGCACCATGACAAAGCCTCAGCGTGCCATTCTGAGGAACCGCAAAATAGGATTTATCTTCCAAAACTATAACCTATTGCCAAAGACTACGAGCATCGAGAATGTCGAACTACCATTGATGTACAATGCCGAAGTATCTGCAAAGGAGCGTCAGGAACGTGCCATTGAAGCACTAAAGGCTGTTGGACTTGGCGACCGTCTCTACCATAAGTCAAACCAGATGTCTGGTGGACAGATGCAACGTGTGGCAATAGCACGCGCTTTAGTAAACAATCCTGCGGTAATACTTGCCGACGAAGCAACGGGAAACCTCGACACAAGAACATCATTCGAGATACTCGTACTCTTCCAGAAGCTATATGCAGCAGGCAGAACGATAATTTTCGTTACTCACAACCCTGACCTTGCAAACTATTCATCACGCAACATCATGCTTCGCGATGGTAAGGTGATAAGCGATGAATATAATAACAACATCCAGTCGGCAGCAGAAGCCTTGGCTGCTCTGCCACCAAATACCGACGAATAATGCATAGGGTTAAAA
>CAVKAH010000225.1:0-2085 GCA_963654095.1 Oscillospiraceae bacterium | reverse complement strand
GTGGCAGAAGAAATATCAGAACCAGAAAGAACAGAAGAACCCGAAAATCTGAATCTTGAGAATGTTAGTAGACATATGCTTGAGAAAGCTCTTGAAAAAAATGGTGGAAACAGAAAGAAAGCCGCACAAGAGCTTGGTATCTCTGACAGAACTCTCTATAGAAGAATAAAGCAATACGGACTTGATAAATAACCACAGTCTCAGTAAGTAGAGTATAAGTATGAAACAACAAACTTATAATATATATATAAAAGGTGTAATGGCAATGGTGGCTCTGCTTGTTGCGTTCATGACATCGTGTAGCGTGTCGTATAAATTCAACGGAGCAAGTATTGATTATACCAAAACGAAAACCATTCAGATTGCAGACTTCCCGATACGCTCAAGTTATGTGTGGGGACCTATGGCAAGTATCTTTAATAATCAGTTGAAAGATGTATTTGCCAACCATACCCGACTAAGTCAAGTGAAAAGAAATGGCGACCTCAAGATAGAAGGAGAGATAACACAATACACACAGCGCAATAAATCTGTAACGGCAGAAGGTGCATCGGCACAGGTCGAATTGTCAATGACAGTAAACGTACGTTTTACCAACAACGTTAATCACAGCGAGGATTTTGAACGTCAGTTTACGGCTACGACAACTTATGACAGCCGTCAGTCGCTAAACAGCGTACAGGAAGAGTGTGTAACGCAGATGGTAAAAGATATTACAGATCAGATTTTCAATGCTACTGTAGCTAATTGGTAATAACAAAATAATAAGGAAAATGGATTTAGGGCAACTGATACAACATCCCGAACTGATGGATAAGGAAACGCTATACGACTTGCGTTCCCTCGTGGCTCTATATCCTTACTATCAAACGGCAAGGCTACTCATGCTGCAAAACCTTTATATACTGCACAGTCCGTCGTTTGATGAAGAACTTAGAAAAGCTTCGCTCTTCTTTACAGACCGCAAAGTGATATTCCAACTCATCGAGGCTGCACATTATAAACTCAGAAACATTGAAGAAAAGAATACGAAGAAATATCGCCATTCTGCATCTGAGGGAGAAGGGGAGAGTCGTACTATCTCTCTCATAGACCAGTTTCTTGATACTATACCAGAAGAGCAAACGGAGACACAGACACGTCGTAAGCCTACGCCAGCTGATGCTGCAATAGACTATGTGTCGTATCTGCTCGAAACAGAAAGCAAGGAAGAAAAGGAAGCAGAACAGCGAAAGCCACATCTAAAAGGACAGGATCTTATAGACAACTTCATAAATAACGAAGGAGGAAAAATAGAACTTGCCGAAGCTCCTGATAGTCCTCCACAGATTGATGATAAATCTGAAGATTCTGAAGTCGGTGAGGGCGTGTTTACAGAGACATTGGCAAGAATTTATATAAAACAAGGGCAATATTCGAAAGCTTTGGAAATAATTAAGCAATTAAATTTGAATTATCCAAAAAAAAATGTTTACTTTGCAGACCAAATTCGTTTTTTAGAGAAATTAATAATAAATAATAAATACAAATAACAGAAGAAAATGTACACATTATTCTTAATTCTTATCGTCTTGGCAGCTGTGCTCATGATAGGCATCGTGCTCATCCAAGAGTCAAAAGGAGGAGGCTTGGCTTCAAACTTCTCATCTTCAAATCAAATTATGGGAGTGCGCAAGACCACAGACTTTATAGAAAAAACTACATGGGGACTTGCAATAGCAATGGTTGTGTTTAGTGTTGTATGTGCTTATACTGCACCTGAGTCGAAGGCTTCACAGAGCGTAATGGAGAATGCTACAGAGGCTCCTCAGACAAATTCTAACAATTTGCCAGGCTTCGGTGCAGGACAGAAAGCTGCGCCTGCACAGCAGCAAGGTTCTCAAAAGGCTGCTCCGCAGCCTGCTTCAGCACCTGCGAAATAAAAAAGTTGCAAAATAATACGTGATTTGTTTGGCGGTTCCGAATAAATCACGTACCTTTGCACTCGCTTTAAAACGATAAGCTTATATAGCTTTAGTTTTGGCAAACATTTACATGGTGGCCGTAGTTCAGTTGGTTAGAGCGTCAGATTGTGGTTCTGAATGT
>CAVKAH010000224.1:0-2143 GCA_963654095.1 Oscillospiraceae bacterium | reverse complement strand
ATGTTCTGTGAACCATGATATAGTGGCGTGTCCAGCCTCGTGAATGGCGATAGAACGCTTTTCAGAAGCCGTCATAACTTTAGTCTTCTTCTCCAATCCGCCAATGATACGGTCTACGGCATCAAGGAAATCTTGCTTCTCAACGCTCTTCTTGCCATTACGTGCTGCTATAAGTGCAGCCTCGTTGCAAACGTTGGCGATATCAGCTCCAGAGAATCCTGGAGTCTGTCGAGCAAGCATCTCTACATCAACACTATCGTCTTTCTTGATAGGACGCAAGTGAACTTCAAAGATTGCTTTACGCTCGTTAAGGTCTGGTAGGTCTACATTTATCTGTCTGTCAAAGCGTCCGGCACGCAATAACGCCTTGTCAAGCATATCGGCGCGGTTAGTGGCAGCAAGAACGATAACACCACTGTTCGTTCCGAAACCGTCCATCTCTGTAAGCAGGGCATTAAGAGTGCTTTCGCGCTCATCGTTGCTACCCATTGACGGACTCTGGCTTCGAGCTCTACCTACGGCATCAATCTCGTCGATGAAGATAATACATGGAGCTTTCTCTTTAGCCTGACGGAAGAGGTCGCGAACACGACTTGCACCGACACCGACGAACATCTCAACAAAGTCGGAACCGCTCATAGAGAAGAAAGGCACTCCAGCTTCGCCAGCAACAGCCTTGGCAAGAAGGGTCTTTCCTGTTCCTGGAGGACCGATGAGTAGTGCTCCTGTAGGTATCTTACCACCGAGTTCTGTATATTTTTTAGGGTTCTTCAAGAAGTCAACAATCTCTTGCACCTCCTGTTTAGCACCTTCTTGTCCGGCAACATCCTTGAATGTAATAACCTTCTCACCTTTCTCCTTGTCGTAAACCTTAGCTTTGCTCTTGCCTACGCCGAGTATTCCAGGACCGCCACCGCCCATCTTTCGCATAAGAAATATCCAGATGGCAAAGAACAGAATTATAGGTCCCACAGCTTGAAGCAGCATCATGAGAATACCACCATGCTCACTTTCGTATGTAAGTTCGCCCTTGAACATACCTTTTGACTTGGTGTAGTCAATAAAGGATTCTAGTTTGTCGATACCTCCATATTGCACTTCTATAAAAGGGTTTGTGCCCACTTGGTTTGTTCCGGCATTAAAAAGCTTGTGTATATATTCCGGCTTTACATACATTTTCAATTTACCATTGTCTTTGTTTACAACGATATTCTGTGCGTAGCCCTGCATCATATACGTTTGGAATTTAGTGTATGATGCTTGCTTCCCAGCACTTCCTCCAATGGAATTTTCTCCCATTACATAGGCTATAAGCAGACCTATTATGGCAATGGCATATATCCAACCGAGGTTGAACTTAGGCATCTTGCCGTTGTTTCTATTGAAGTTTTGATTGTTGTTGTTAGGATTCATTTCTTAAATGTTGATTTTCAACTATAAATAAATCAATATAATCATTTGTCTTTTTATGCAGTATATAGAAAAAGTCTTTATTCTGCATCGATATTAGGTACATGCGTAAGTTTAGCATCTTCCCAAAGATCTTCCAAATTATAATAGCTTCTCGCTTCAGGTAAAAAGATATGCACCATAGTATCAGTATAGTCCATTGCTATCCATTCGGCATTAGTGCGACCAGCAATCTTAACAGGTTTCTCGCCAGCTTCTATACGTGCTGTCTCTTCAACAGAGTCTGTTATGGCGTCAATCTGAGTAGGTGAATTGCCTTGACAAATAATAAAATAATCACATATTGTACCATCAATGCCTCGCAAATCGGCAATAACGATGTCTGTACCTTTCTTTTCTTGAATACCCTTTACAATTGATTCAACAAGTTTGTTTGTCTGTTCCATTAAAAATTATTCGGATTATTATAATACAATTTTATATGTCGGACTTCTTCTCCTTATTAAATATAAGGATGTCCAACGGCTTACAAAGGTAAGCTGATTTATCCGAAAAGTCCAAGAAAAAGGTGTTATTTTGGATTTTTTTATAAAAAAGTTGCAAGATTTGTTTGCGGATAAAAAAAAAGTAGTACCTTTGCACACGCAATCAAGCGGTATGTGCTTGGATAATTTAAACAATGGGATATGGTGTAATGGTAACACTACAGATTCTGGTCCTGTCATTCTTGGTT
>CAVKAH010000223.1:0-2204 GCA_963654095.1 Oscillospiraceae bacterium | reverse complement strand
AATGTTGAATCATTACGAAACCGTTTTCATTTTGACTCCCGTTTTGTCTGATGAACAGATGAAGGAAACGGTCGCTAAATTCAAGACTCTGCTTACTGACAAAGGTGCTGAGATTCTGAATGAGGAGACTTGGGGACTTAAGAAGATGGCTTATGCAATTCAGAAGAAGTCAACAGGTTTCTATTGCCTGCTTGAGTTCAAGGCTGAGCCATCAGTTATTGATACTCTTGAGATTGGTTACCGTCGCGACGAGAAGGTAATCCGTTTCATGACAGTTAAGCTTGACAAGTATGCTTCAGAGTATGCTGTTAAGAGAAGAAACAAACTTGGTAAAAAAGAGGAGGCTTAAATCATGGCACAAGAATCAGAAATCAGATACTTGACTCCACCTTCAGTGGACACAAAGAAAAAGAAATATTGCCGTTTCAAGAAGAGCGGTATTAAGTATATCGACTATAAGGATCCTGAATTCTTGAAGAAATTCTTGAACGAGCAGGGTAAAATCCTTCCACGTCGTATCACTGGAACATCTCTGAAGTATCAGCGTCGTGTGGCACAGGCTGTAAAGCGTGCTCGCCAGATTGCACTGCTTCCTTACGTAACTGACTTGATGAAATAATTAAGAGGAGGATTACAGAATGGAAATAATACTGAAAGAAGATATTATCGGCTTGGGATACAAGAACGATATCGTGAATGTTAAGCCAGGTTATGGTCGTAACTACCTTATCCCTACAGGTAAGGGCGTTATCGCATCAGAGTCTGCAAAGAAAGTTCTCGCAGAAAATCTGAAGCAGCAGGCTCGTAAGCTTGAGGCTATCAAGGCCGAGGCTCAGAAGAAGGGCGAGGCTCTCAATGGTGTAGAAATCGTTGTTGAGATGAAGGTTTCTGCAAATGGTGTAACTTACGGTTCTGTAAACGCTGCAACAGTAGCTGAGGAGCTCCAGAAGAAGGGCTTTGATGTAGATCGTAAGATTATCACAATGCATGATGCAAAGAAACTCGGCGACTATGTGGCAACAGTACACTTCCACAAGGAGGTTCTCGTAGAGATTCCTGTAAAGGTTGTTGCTGAGAATGCACCAGTAGAGGCTCCAGCAGAAGCTCCTGTAGAGGCAGCTCCAGCAGAAGAGGCTCCAGCAGCTGAGTAGTTTCAATAATTTATTGATATAGATATTTCTCCCGACAAGCATGAGTTTATCATGTTTTGTCGGGAGATTTTTATGCTATAAGGTATATTTCATGCAGCGTAGGGTACGTCCTCAGAGGAGCTAACACACCACTTTATTAGTATGAATGGCTTAGACTAAAATAGGCTAATAATACTTTTATTGTATAGTTAACATTGCAAATTATACTTTTATTGCATAGTTAACATTGCAATTTATGCTTTTAAGTGTAGACATATATCAATAAATAATTCAAAAAATTGTGTTGTTTCGCTACTTTTATTATATTTGCAGAAACATTTACCGAATATATTCTAACTTAATACACGTAATTTTTTATTAAACTATGAGCGAAAAAAGAGTTTATACCTTTGGTAACGGAAAAGCCGAAGGTAAAGCAGACATGAGAAACTTGCTCGGTGGTAAGGGTGCCAACTTAGCGGAGATGAACCTTATCGGAGTGCCTGTTCCTCCTGGATTCACCATCACAACAGATGTATGTAACGAATATTTTGAAAAAGGAAAAGAAGACGTCGTAAATCTCTTAAGGGACGACGTGGTAGCTTCTGTACACCATATAGAAAATTTGATGAACAGCAAGTTCGGAGATATAGAAAATCCTCTTCTTGTTAGTGTTCGTTCTGGAGCGAGAGCTTCTATGCCAGGAATGATGGACACAATCTTGAACCTTGGTCTTAACGACGAGGTGGTAAAGGGATTGGCAAAAAAGACCGGCAACGAGCGTTTTGCATACGATAGCTATCGCCGTTTCGTACAGATGTACGGTGATGTGGTTCTTGGTATGAAGCCAGTGAACAAAGAAGACATCGACCCATTCGAAGCAATCATACAGAAAGTAAAGGCACAGCGTGGCATTTCTCTCGACAACGAGATGAATGTAGACGAGCTGAAGCAACTCGTTGAGCTCTTCAAGGTAGCCATCAAGGAGCAGACAGGAAAAGATTTCCCTACAGACCCAATGGATCAGCTTTGGGGTGCAATCTGCGCAGTGTTCGACAGCTGGATGAACGAGCG
>CAVKAH010000222.1:0-2205 GCA_963654095.1 Oscillospiraceae bacterium | reverse complement strand
TCTTGTCTTCATATATCTCTATAGTTTATTTGTATCTAAATACTATTCTGCCTTTTGTCAAATCGTACGGGCTCATCTCTACCTTTACTTTGTCGCCTGGCAAAATCTTGATATAATGCATTCTCATCTTACCAGAGATATGCGCTGTGATAGGACAGCCATTCTCTAACTCCACGCGAAACATAGCATTTGACAATGCCTCTACGATCGTTCCATCTTGCTCTATTGCGGCTTGCTTTGCCATACTTTATAAATTTGCTTCTATTTTTTCTATTTCTTCAAACGAAGATAAAACCTCAGCCTTACCTTTTCTTATAGCCATTGTATGCTCGAAATGGGCTGCTGGTTTCCCGTCGCGAGTACGTATCGTCCAGCGATCTGGCATCATATAGACGGATTTATCACCAAATGTAACCATTGGTTCTATAGCAATACACATACCTGCCTTTAGCAACATACCATTTCCACGCCTTCCGTAATTTGGTATTTGTGGTGGTTCATGCATTTCTCTTCCAATACCATGACCTGTAAGCTCACGAACTATTCCATAGTCTTGAGCTTCACAATAGTCTTGTATTGCCGCCCCTATATCACCAAGATGATTTCCTGCAACAGCTTGTTCTATACCTTTGTATAAAGATTCTTTTGTCGTACTAACCAAATGTTTCGTTTCATCTGTAACATCACCAACACAAAAAGTGTAACAAGAATCTCCATTAAAGCCATTTAATAATGCACCACAATCAATGGAAATAATATCACCATCTTTTAATATGGTTGAGTCATCAGGAATACCATGTACGACAACATCATTCAAAGATGTACAGATACTTGCAGGAAAAGGGTTCCCATAAGGATTAGGGAAATTCTTGAATGTCGGTATTCCGCCATTATCTCGAATATATTCCTCTGCAATTCTATCAAGCTGTAGTGTTGATATGCCTGGCTTTATACATTTAGCCAATTCAGTCAGTGTCATTGACACTAACTGATTGGCTTTACGCATTAGTTCAATTTCATCTTCCGTTTTCAGAAAAACTTTCATTGCACAATCTTAATAAGCTGAAACTCCAGCATTACGATTACGAACATGACCTGAATTCAGAAGACCATCATAATGTCTCATCATCAAGTGGCTCTCTACCTGCTGCAAGGTATCAACGACAACACCTACAAGTATCAATAGAGATGTTCCTCCAAAAAATTGTGCAAAAGCATCCTGTACGTTTAGCAAGCCCGCAAGTGCTGGCATTATAGCAATAAATGCTATAAATAAAGAACCAGGGAATGTTATACGAGACATTACTGTCTCAATATAATCTGCTGTATCCTTTCCAGGCTTAACTCCAGGAATAAAACCATTATTTCGCTTCATATCCTCAGCCATCTGAGTAGGATTCAAAGTAATAGCAGTATAAAAATATGTAAATGCAATTATTAGAAGAGCAAATACTATATTATACAACAAACTACGATGATCCATCAAAGAACGAATAATCTCGTTATTAGCATCAGTAGAATACTGAACAACAGCAAGAGGAATAAACATCAATGCCTGAGCAAAGATGATTGGCATAACATTAGCAGCGAACAGCTTCAATGGGATGTACTGACGTGCACCACCATACTGCTTATTACCAACAACACGTTTGGCATATTGAACAGGAACTCTTCGTGTACCTTGTGTCAAAAGCAGAGAAGCGCAAACAACAATATATAATATCAAAAGCTCAATGATAAACATTACAAGTCCACCATTTGTGATGGCTGTAAATCTAGAACTGGTTTCTTGTATGAATGCCTGTGGCAAACGAGCAATAATACCAATCATAATTATCAACGAGATTCCATTACCAACACCTTTGTCTGTTATACGTTCACCCAACCAAAGGACAAACATACTTCCAGCAGCAAGGATTATTGTTGCTGTAATCGCAAATGCAGTCCAGCTTAAGCCTGAGGCCAAAGCACCATATGCCTGCATTTTAAGATTTATCAAGTAAGAAGGAGCCTGAACAACGAGTATAAACACTGTTAACACACGTGTGTACCAGTTAATCTTCTTACGTCCACTCTCGCCTTCACGCTGCATCTTTTGGAAATATGGTACAGCAACAGCAAGTAGCTGCATAACGATAGAAGCTGAGATATAAGGCATTATTCCCAATGCAAAGATAGAAGCATGAGAAAACGCACCACCGGAGA
>CAVKAH010000221.1:0-2229 GCA_963654095.1 Oscillospiraceae bacterium | reverse complement strand
TGAAGTAGGCAGCATCAAGCCTTCTGACACAGACGGAACAAAGAGAAGCCTATCTGAAATTAACTATAGTCTGAATGCCATTGCGGGACAAGCAAATTTTGCAAATAATGATTCGGCGAAAGCTATTATTACAATGCTGAACAAGGTGGCTAATTCTGAAGCAGAGTATAAAGTAACTGAAGATGGTAAAGAAAAAACATATACAGTAAAGTGGAGCGAGGCATCAAATAAGGAAGTGGTATGGCCGTCAACCATCTCTACTCAAGAGCGCGATTTCTTGGCCAAACGTTACAAACAGTTCACCAGCCTCGAAGCAGGATCACAAGCATCTGTTATATTTACGCTTCAGAACTTGCAGGAAGTGCTTCTTGGCGGAACAACAGAGGGATCAACAATTCCAACAGGAAAGGCTATTCAAAGCGCTATCTACGAAAATTGCAAGCAAGCAATAACTCGTCTCTCTAAGAATACCTTTCCACAGGATCTCAAACTACCCGATGGAGTGGCAAGATTAAAGTGGGTTAATAGTGCCTTCGCATACGAAAGCTCTTCTACTTCTGTAGAAATCGGTAAAGGCAACAATATCGACTACACAAAGGTATGCTACCCAGCTGAAATCTCTTATACCATCAGTACACCTGCCATGGTGTCAGAGAGTGATATTTCCAACGTATCCCAGTTACCTGACTATGCTAAATGGATTTCAAACGAAACTGGCATTTGGAGCGGTTGGTCACAAGAAGCCGTCAACACCCGTACAAGGTCTGTAGCTCTGAAACTTCCCGTACAGTATGGCGTGGCTTGTCTGAAGACAACCGTAAAATGCAAGACAGCCAAATTAGAGGACAACAGAGCAGAAATAGTGAAAAAGACCGATGAAACATCAACCGAAGAAAATCAGCAAATCGATGTACCTACCGACGGTTATCCCTTGACAGCTATCCTCGTAGGTGGTCAACCTGCAAAGGTAAACTGGGACTTCTATCCTGCATCAGACGAGAGCTTTGCCAACACTGTATACGACCACGACATGAACGGTGAGCAAACATCAGGAGAGAAATCCATCGCTGTAAAATATTGGGAAAGCAGTTCAGAAACAAGTACACCTAACTACACCCTTCTGCTCGACAACAAAAACACTACTTCAGGTGGGCAACAAAGCTCTGTTTATGTAACATTAGAGTTCAAGAACATAGGCAAGAGCTTCTATGGTGCAGATGGTTTGGTACCAAATGGTGCAAGATTCTATCTCGTAGGTCTTCTGAGTGCAGAAAAGTTCTCAGAACAAATCGACCACGCATTCCTTCAGGACCACACCACCGTTGCCAACTTCACCATCCAGAATCTCCAGAAAGCCTACAACTGCATCCCAGACCTCCGTACAGCTGGTCTGAACGTAGGTCTCGCAGTCAACTTGGAGTGGCAGGAAGGTCTCACCTTCAATGTAGACCTCTAATCCATTCCCTTTGCGGTGAGTTCCTCACCACATAAGGACAAAGATTCAACATGATATTCCAAGAAAGGCAGCCACGGAAGACGGAGGCTGCCTTTCTTCGTTTAGGAAAAGTCCACCGTATAAAGGTAAAAAAGTAAAAAGGATGTTTAAAGGTAAAAAGGATGTTTAAAGGTGAAAAAGTAAAAAGGTAAAAAACGCTGGAGACGTGTGGCGTTGTGCCTATTCAGTTAAAATACGACAAGAAGTTTGGTGGTATGAGGGGAAAAATATATCTTTGCATAAGATTGGCGGCATCTCAGCAATTGAAGCGAGCTTCATTGCGTTCGATTTGCACAATCTTTGCAAAAGAATTCATTTACTTTGAAAAGAACTTCGGCGGCACTCGGCACAACATGCAAGTAAACTTGATGATTCTGCCCTCGTTTGCACGAAATTTAAACGTTTAAAAAGGAGAAATTTATGGAACAAGAAAGAAAATACAACAAGGTAGGCGAGTGGCTGCATTCCGATGCAGAACCTATAATTGATTTGTCAGGTATGTCGGATACAGACAAGGCCTCATTGCTTAAATTGATTATGAAATGAAAGTATATTGTCTAATGAAAACTCCCACAGATTACACAGATTTACACTCTCTTTTTTAACACGAATAATCATAAATTAGCCACGAATTTACATGAATTCTTTTTCATTTTTAACCACGAATCGAACGAATTTTCATAACAGAATGCGATTTCTACTCATAATTATCTAATCATCAGATAATTACATAC
>CAVKAH010000220.1:0-2240 GCA_963654095.1 Oscillospiraceae bacterium | reverse complement strand
GGCATATTTACCGCCATTGTGGAGAACACTTGTGTGCCATGTCGCGATGCTGTAAACATATCCCCTTTCATCGATTGCACGAAATCAACGAACCCTACCACATTTACATCTCTTAAAGCAGGTATCAAGTCGGCATTTGTAAAGCCGGCATCAAGCACGGCTATCGTCATACCTTTCCCTTTGTAACCTTCGGCATGCAACTTGTCTCCGCCGAGCATCTTTATCTGTCCTGCCGCAGCTCCGTAGTAGTCGGCGTCGGCATTATCATGTAAAACAAGCTCTTTGTGGTATTTCGGTCTTGAATTTTCCTCCGATATAGAGTCGGGGGAAGTCCATACTTTTCTTGCTCCTACGACGAAAGGCAACTGTCTTATCTTGTCAACAATAGTTGTATCATTAAGCCTCACCACTACCGTATTGTTCCATTTCGACTTGCATACGATGCCAGCACCCTGCTGTTGCAGGATTTTCTCATATACAGGACTTATTGGCAAGTCTGTGGAGTCTATTGCTATATGTTGTCTCTGACGTCGCTCCACAGCCTTTTGCGATAGATAGACAAGTGGTTCGTTCAAGGAATATGGTGTGCCTTGCTTATCCTGCAGTTGCACCCTATACATATAGTTTTTTGCTTCTGGGTATTTCTCTTTAGGTGATGCGGTGTCTATGCCAGCTGATGTAAGCACCATCAACAGTACGAAAGAAGAAAGCACAAGTTTACACAAATTCATATTAACTGTTCCTGTTCTCCTTTCTATTTCCTTTTGATATAATCAACAAACGAGTAGCTGTAATGATGTTTCTCATCTGTTTCGTGGTCCTCACGCTCCACTTCTTCCCATTCATCATACTCTGGAAAGAACACGTCTGCCACATCTGGTGTATCGTCAATCTCCGTTAAACACAGGCGGTCGGCAAGTGGCAGCATCTGTCGGTATATACTTTCTCCTCCTATAACATATACATCTTCTTCTGGCGAACAGCTTGCCAATGCTTCTTCAACGGAAGGATAACAATCGCATCCTGGTATTTCAGCTACCGACTTGCTTACTACTACGTTGCGTCTGTTGGGCAAAGCTCCCTTTGGCAATGAGTCAAAGGTCTTCCTACCCATCACTATGGTGTGTCCTGTGGTAAGAGTTTTAAATCTCTTTAGGTCGTTTGGCAACCAATATATCAGTTTGTTATCCTTGCCTATGGCACGATTTTTTGCCACTGCCGCAATAATATTTATTCTCATCTATATATTTTAAGGCGTGTTCTAAAAATTCCACGCATTATTAAATTCTATTTTAACGGGTATGCTCATTGTGTCTTTTGGGGGAGAACCCGCCTTTAAACAATGTGTACCTTCGTTTCTAAACACTAACCACTCCTGGTATGTGTGGCCATGGGGCATAATTCTCCAGTTGGAAATCTTCATACTTAAATTCGAAGATATCCTTTACATCTGGATTTAGACGCATCGTTGGCAACTGGCGAGGTTCTCTCGTGAGTTGCAGCTTCACCTGTTCCAAGTGGTTCAGATATATGTGCGTATCGCCAGTAGTATGGATAAACTCGCCTGGCTGCAGCCCCGTTACCTGTGCCATCATCTGTAACAGCAGGGCATACGATGCTATATTGAACGGCACACCAAGGAATGTGTCTGCACTGCGCTGATATAGCTGCAACGAGAGTTTACCTTCGGCAACATAAAACTGGAACAAGCAATGGCATGGTGGTAAGTGCATCTGCTCGATATCTGCCACATTCCATGCGCTAACAATCATACGTCGGGAGTCGGGAGTATGTCTTATCTGGTCCAGCACATTCTTTATCTGGTCTATATGTCTACCGTCTGGAGTAGGCCACGAACGCCATTGATGCCCGTAAACTGGACCAAGGTCTCCGTTTTCGTCTGCCCATTCATTCCATATCCTCACACCATGGTCTTGAAGATACTTCACATTGGTGTCGCCTTTCAGGAACCATAGCAGTTCGTATATTATAGACTTCAGGTGCAGTTTCTTAGTTGTGAGCAGCGGAAAGCCCTTACTCATATCAAAGCGCATCTGGTTTCCGAACACGCTTATCGTTCCCGTTCCCGTACGGTCTTGCTTTTTCGTACCTTCTGTCATGATACGGTTCAGCAAATCCAAATATTGTTTCATTATTGATACTTATTACTTTAGGCGTGTTCTATAAATTCCACGCATTATTAAATTCTATTTTGATGGGTATACTCTTTGTGTCTTTTT
>CAVKAH010000219.1:524-2295 GCA_963654095.1 Oscillospiraceae bacterium | reverse complement strand
TCAGTCGCATAGCCCGCTATGCTCCTTCAGAAAGACAGAAAAATCTGCTCGAATATAATTCAAAAATCCATCAAAGGGTAATTTTTAGAACCCGCCTTATCTCATTATTTTCTTCACGGTCTTCTTGCCGTTGAATGTTGATACCTCTATATATATGTTACCCATCTGCATCATCGATGGCATTACCTGTTGTCCCTGCAGGTTGAAATAGTGTAGTGAGCCATTGATCGTACTGTTGATGCCATGTATGCCAGTTGTTTCGGTGAGCGACTTTATAGCTGTGTTCAAAACTTCGGTATTGGTGTAGTCGTTGTTGATAATCGGACGGTTCACGAAAGCTACTACTTTCATGTCTTCAGCCTTCCAGTTGTCAGGAAGCGTAGTAGTGTATGTTGCCGAATAAGTATCGCCATCCCATGCCAGTTGGTCGCCATAAGAACCCGTCATTGCCGTGCGCAGAACATGTGCCTGTATGGTATCGCTTGGTTCGCCCCCCTTTTGTGATACGTTAGTTACCACTTTATCCTCCGTAAGGTATATAGTTAGGTTAGCTAAGTCGTATACTAAATTGTATATAGTACCATTGCGCTCACCGCTTACTGTAGTAGATAGCGTGCGTGTAGCCTCGTCGTACGAATTATTGATGTTAACGCTTACGAAGCTTGGCTGTATTGCAGAGTATTTGAGAACGGCGTCTACCACAGTGGTACTTGTGTTCACAGTTCCCCAGTTTATACCGAAAGTAGGCTTGTTGTTATCACTTATCGGATTTACAGTTCTATCTACCATTGCGAGCGGAGCACTTGTAGCTCCATATCCAGTGATGTCTCGCGATGCATCAACAGTAAGTTCGTCTTCCTCATAACCTACATGATGGCTTACCCATGCTACGTCGTTTCTGCTCTCCGTAGCATTGTGTAGGGCTTTGTCGCCTATAGGACAGTTTACGCAAGATAAGCCCGTAAAATGCTCCAGAAGCATTGTGCGTGGATATGATTTGGTATATACGTATAGGTCTTTAGATATGCTATTGTTGTCTACTACGGCATCGCTGTTGTCAAACCATACTCTCATGGTGTTCTTTCCTTCGGGCAGACCATCTACTGTTGCTGAGAATGTCTTCTGAATATTTGCACCTGCCTTAACGGTTTCGCTAACTTCTACGGTTTGTTCTTGCATTGTTCCTATTTGATAGTGGAGCGTTGGCATTGGCTTATCTTCCTTTCCGTAGTTGGCTACGGTAGCCACAAAGCTATATTCAGTACCGTTCTTTACGAAGCGACTGTCTGTTGTAAGACTTTCCATTCCCAAGTCTTCGGTATCAACAGTGCCGTCAATTTCTACAACAGCTTGTATAAGTAGCGAACCTTTGTTCTGTGCTGACATGTCGTTCCATCCTGTTCCTTCGGCATAAAGCCAACCACCGTTTGTGTTTGTTGTGCCGTTTAGGATAACCGACTTACCAGCAGGCAGCGTGCAGTTGTAGCCCACATAAATCTCATCTCCTGTAATTGTGTATGGGTTAGAGAGTGTTACCTCGTTCCATCCGTCCGTTGTAGTGCCAAGTCGCTGTATAGTTATTGCTCCTTTGTCGAGCGATGGGCGCACCCAGCAGTATGTCTTTGTCATGCCTTCTTCGGCACCGATGCGTATCTTTGTTATCTTTCCGCCCTTCAGCGCAACGAGCTTTGCTGCAGGGAAACATACGGCGGCTTGTATCGGACTATCGTATTCGAGACTCGTACGAAAGTCGTTTGCCGTAATTTCATCA
>CAVKAH010000219.1:0-514 GCA_963654095.1 Oscillospiraceae bacterium | reverse complement strand
CAGTTGTTGTCTGAGCGTAGCCTCCAACTGAAAGCATGCTCAAAAGGGCAGCAAGCAATGCTACCATGCAAGAATTTTTTAATTTCTTCATTTCAGGAATTCTTGAATTACACTTTTCGTTTATAAAGACATTGTTTAAATAATAATCACGTTATATAGCAATTTGTCGGCAAAGGTAGTGTAAAAGTATTAAATTGAGACATTTGTAACCTTTAAAATATCGTAAAAGTAATTTTTAAGGTGAGTTGTCGTAATGCAATGCTATGACATTTCTGTTTAATTTGTTATTCCTAATGACTAAAATAATAAGAAAATGTCTAACTTTGCATGGCGAATAAATAAGAAAGAAATGAAGATCGTAGTATTAGATGGTTATGGATTGAATCCTGGAGATCTGTCGTGGGATTCATTAAAAGCGCTCGGAGACGTTGTGGTTTATGAACGCACCGCTCCAGAAGATATCGAAGAAAGAGCTAAAGATGCAGAGGTAATACTTACAAACAAAGTTGTTGTT
>CAVKAH010000218.1:0-2457 GCA_963654095.1 Oscillospiraceae bacterium | reverse complement strand
AGTATATCCGTCAAAATAGAATTTAATAATGCGTGGAATTTTTAGAACACGCCTAAAAACATAGATACACTCTAAATATGCAAGCTACAATACTCGCCAATGGCGATTTCCCAACCCACGAGATACCTCTTGAAGCTCTTCGTCGCTCAGAGTTTCTGTGCTGTTGCGATGGTGCTGCACAGGCAGCCCTCGACCATGGCTTTACTCCCGATGCCATTATTGGAGATGGCGACTCCCTTCCTGACGCCTTGAATCAGCGATATGCCCACATCTTTCATAGGGAGGACGAGCAAGACTATAACGACCTTACCAAGGCAACACGCTTCTGCCTATCGCACGGCTATACCAACATCACATACCTCGGTGCTACAGGTAAGCGTGAAGACCACACTATAAGCAACATCTTCCTCCTTCCGTATTATCTCAAAGATATGGGAGTAACCCCCTTAATGCTCACAGACAGCGGCTCATTCCGCCCTGCAGAGGGCACTACCGCATTTCGTTCTTTCGCTGGACAGCAAGTTAGTATCTTCAATGTGTCATGCCAAGAAATAAGAAGCGAGAGACTAAAATGGAAATCCTATCCCTACCGCCAGCTATGGCAAGGCTCGCTCAACGAAGCTCTTGGTGATAGCTTCGTGCTACATGCCGACGGATTGTATATCGTGTATCAGACATACGATGGCAAACAGTGAAGATTTTTCAGGAGATAGGTTGGTTAATAAAAAGAAAGTCGTAACTTTGCAATACTACTATTCATAAAGCATTTATAAAAAGAATTGAATATATAAATAGCAAAGCATTATGGCAACAACAACAGAATTCAAGTATGCTCCGATGTTCCAGTTGGGAAAGGACAATACTGAATATTATCTGCTTACCAAAGAAGGCGTTTCGGTAAGCGAGTTTGAAGGAAAGAAAATTCTTAAAGTAACAAAAGAAGCCCTTACACAGATGGCTCAGCAGGCTTTCCACGATGTAGAGTTTATGCTACGTCGTGAGCACAACCTGCAGGTGGCACAGATACTGAAAGACCCAGAGGCATCAGAGAACGATAAATATGTAGCTCTGCAATTCCTACGCAATGCCGAGACAGCAGCAAAGGGCATTCTTCCTTTCTGTCAGGATACGGGCACTGCAATTATTCATGGTGAAAAAGGACAGCGTGTATGGACCGATTTCGAGGATGAAGAGGCCCTATCGCGTGGTGTGTTCAACACATTCACTCAGGAGAACCTACGCTATTCGCAAAACGCACCGCTCAATATGTATGACGAGGTGAACACCCGTTGCAATCTGCCTGCACAGATTGATATAGAGGCTACAGAGGGCGACGAGTATCGCTTTGTATGTGTGGCAAAGGGTGGCGGTTCTGCCAACAAAACATATTTCTACCCGATGACAAAAGCCACAATACAGAACGAGGGCACGCTTCTTCCATTCCTTGTAGAGAAGATGAAGACTCTTGGCACGGCAGCTTGTCCACCATACCACATAGCATTCGTTATCGGCGGCACATCGGCAGAGAAAAACCTGCTTACCGTGAAGCTCGCTTCTATTAAATATTACGACTCGCTACCTACTACAGGCGATGAGACAGGACGTGCCTTCCGCGACGTTGACCTCGAGAAGAAACTCCTTGACGAAGCCCACAAGATAGGACTGGGAGCACAGTTTGGCGGTAAATATCTGGCACACGACATCCGTGTGGTACGCTTGCCACGCCACGGAGCAAGCTGTCCGATAGGTATGGGCGTAAGCTGTTCGGCAGACCGCAATATCAAGTGTAAAATTAATGCTGATGGTATATGGATTGAGAAGATGGACTCAAACCCTTCTGAACTCATCCCCGAAGAGATGCGCAAACCAGGAGAAGGAGCTAAGGGTATAGAGATAGACCTCGACAAAGGTATCGATGCAGTAAGAAAGGAGCTTACCAAATATCCTGTAAGCACTCGTGTTAATCTGAAGGGTACTATCATCGTGGCACGCGATATAGCACATGCCAAACTCAAGGCACGTCTTGACGCAGGCGAAGTGATGCCACAGTATTTCAAAGACCATCCTATTCTTTATGCAGGACCAGCAAAAACTCCAGAGGGATATCCTTGTGGCTCTATGGGACCAACCACTGCAAACCGCATGGATCCATACGTAGACGAATTCCAAGCCAACGGAGCATCGCTCGTAATGATAGCAAAGGGCAACCGTTCGCAGGTTGTTACCGATGCTTGCCAGAAGCACGGAGGTTTCTATCTCGGCACTATCGGTGGTGTGGCTGCTGTTCTCTCGCAAAGCTCAATAAAGAGTATCGAGTGCGTGGAATATCCAGAGCTTGGCATGGAGGCGATATGGAAAATTCGTGTGGAGGATTTCCCAGCTTTCATCCTCGTAGACGACAAGGGTAATGATTTCTTCAAGCAGCTTAAGCCTTGGTGTCCTAACTGCAAGTAAGTA
>CAVKAH010000217.1:0-2471 GCA_963654095.1 Oscillospiraceae bacterium | reverse complement strand
ACATCTAAAGCTGGTTTCCTCTTCACAAGAGCAACAGAAGCCAGCTACACAGAAGCGATGCCTACAGATGATGTTCTAACTGAGCCATCAACAGCGTTGAATCTTAACAACCCTGCTAACGTGAGCGGCGCATGCAAAATCTCCGGTTCGAAAACTATCAACTTCTCTGGCAAGACTATTAGTAATGCAACTATCTACGTACACAGTGCATCTACAATCCAGTATGACAAAACAACAACACTCTCGAACTCAACAATTATATTGCAGGGTTCTGCCAAGTTGGTTTGCACAGATGGTCAAGACTTGGTACCAGCAGGATGTACTATCTATTGCACAAGCCCCAAGAACGTTATTGATGTAGATGGCGACATCAAAATCAATGGTAACTTCTACGCAGATTTCACAGGAGAGACAGAGGATGGCAAGAAGGATTTGCTCACTGGTCTTGGCAAAATCGCAGAGAAGACTGCTACAGAGAAGGCAAAATCCATCACTCCTACCCAGAACATCACATTCGGTTCTGGTGCCAATGCATATATCAACGGTTCTATCCGTGCTAAGGTTCTCAAAATAGAGGCTAACGCTAACGTATGTGCAGAGCGCAACCTCTTCAACGCATGGGAAGAAAACAATGAAAAGAAGGGTGAGAGTACAATTGCAGGTAACCTGAAGTTGAAAGATGGCTTTATCAAGTCAGCGACTTTGAACGTAAGCGGCAACCTCGAAGCTGGTGCTGCCGTGAACGTAACAAAAGAGTTCAACGTAAATGACGGTGCCCTCGTAAAGGCTGATTATATTAAGGTAACAGACAACGAAGTAGAAGGAAAAGCAACCATTAAGACTGGTTCTGCTAAGCTCAAGCTCTCTGGTACAGGTAAGATTGAGATTGCCCACACAAACGTAATTGTTGCCAACGAACTGGAGACAGACAACTCTAACAGTGGTCAGATCACACTGACTGGAGACAATGCCGTGGCAGTTATCAAGACAAAAAAGTTCACCAACAATAGCGATACAGAAAAGATTAAGGCACTCGCTACAACAGGCACCAACTCCATGTTCTTGTTGCAGTTCACAGAAAGCTACAATAAAACGACAAAGGTGGCAAGCTTCGAGGATTTGGATATTGCAGCATCTTACCTTGACTACGACAAAACAGAGGCTGGTCTGAATTCTCTCACCCTCATTAACGAGGAACATAAGAAGTATGGCTACAAGTGGGATGACTCAAAGATGGAGAAACTCCAGAACGGTTACAAGCTCGACTTGATAGCTGCTGAGGCAACACCAAAAGATGACGAGTTAGTTGGTCAGTCAGCTTCTTGCATCCTGCCTGTAGGCAACAACGTCTATGTATGTTACCACACTTACGGTAATGGTACAACGAACCAGAATGGTTGCATCGAGAGATTCACTATGACGAATGGCGTAATGGGTACCCCTCAGACATACTATGCAGCGAACACCGACTACAACCACCTGATTGTAGATGGTAACAACCTCTTGCTCGCTGGTAGCAACAAGGGTGGTGCAATCTTGGGTCAGGCTACACTGACAAGTGGTGCCATTGGCGACAAGATCAACCTCTACAGCATGACATCAAGCACCAAGGGTGATGCCAACTGCGTAGCTAAGTACGGTAACAGCTATGTGGTAGCAACCACACAGGGCTTCTCTGTATTCGACCAGTCCTTCAACAACGTGAACTATGCAGGCACCGAGGGTAAGTATGTTGCTACTTCTGGTAGCGACCTCTACACACTCGCTTTGACAAATAGTCTGAACAAGTACACAAGCACAGACTTGTCAAGCGCTGCTGCCTCATGGAACACCACAAGCGCCATTACTCCTAAGGACAACAAGTCTGTAATGGCAATCGATGGCACCACGATGTATGTCTGCAAGGGTGAGAACGGTATTGACAAGGTTGACTTGTCAACAGGTTCTGTTACTCAGTTCTGGACTTGTCCTAAGTTCATTGCTTCTTCATCAAGCAGCTTGGAAACAGGTGCAGAATACACCAAGGGTAACTGCAACGGTATTGCAGTGAAGGGTGACTTCATTTATGTAGCTCACGGAACCTATGGTTTGGTTGTTCTTGACAAGCAGGGCAACATGATTTGCCACCGCAAGGCATATACAGGCAAGTCAGCCAACTTCGTTGCTGTGGATGACAATTACATCTATGTAGCTTACGGTCAGAGCCGTGTTCAGGTATTCAAGCTGACAGGTACTACCAAGCTTACAACAGATTAAATCTCACGAGTTAGGAGGTGCGGAATTTTCCGTCCCTCCTAACTAATAAGTAAAAATGAACATTAACTTATAAAAGAGAAAAAAATGAGACCTATTAACATTAAGCAACTCGCAACATTCTCTTTCGCTGCATTGCTCCTCGCATCTTGTAGCGATAATACCAATGATGCAACCAATGGTGGCAATACCGCTACCAATACCACTATCGTCGGTTC
>CAVKAH010000216.1:0-2474 GCA_963654095.1 Oscillospiraceae bacterium | reverse complement strand
ACAAAAGAAAATGAAAAAGACAATATTATCACTATTATCGCTGCTTGCCATAGCGTTGCTTATGACATCTTGTGGGGGAGGGAAATTCCATATAAAAGGTAATATAACAAAGGCTCAAGACTCAATATTGTATTTCGAAAACATGAGTCTTGACGGACCAATCACTATAGATTCAGTAAAGTTGACCGAGAGTGGCGACTTTAATTTCAGTGATGAAGCCCCCTCAGCACCAGAGTTTTATCGCTTGCGAATAGCAAATCAGATAATAAATCTTAGTGTTGATTCCACGGAAACAATCACCATAAAGGCAGACTATCCACGTATGTCAACAGGATATACCGTGGAAGGCTCAGAGGAATGTAAAGTAATTAAAGACCTTGCACTGAAGCAGATCAATATGCAGGCTTTTGTTATGGGTATACAGAATAACCCTGCTATTGGCTACGATATGGCAGAAGATACGATAACAAAAGAGATTGAGAGGTATAAGGATTATATCAAACTTAATTATATCTACAAACAGCCGATGAAAGCATCATCGTATTTTGCTTTATTTCAGACTATTGGCAATCAATTGATATTTAATCCAAAGCAGAGTAAGGAGGATATTCGGGCTTTTGCAGCTGTCGCTACAAGCTGGGATGTATATTATCCTAATTCCTTACGTGGTGAGAATCTTCATAACATTGCTCTCGAGGGAATGAAAAACGTTAGGATTATAGAGAACAAGATAGCTGCAAGTCAGCGTGGCATAGACCCTTCAAAGGTTAATACCTCTAATATTATTGAGGTCGCACTCCCTGATAACCACGGCAATATGCGTAAGTTGACGGATATGAAAGGTAAGGTTGTTCTTCTTGATTTTCATGTCTTTGGGGCGGAAGGCTCAACACAACGTATCATGCAACTCCGTGAACTGTATAACAAATATCACGCTAAGGGGTTGGAAATATTCCAGATTTCATTCGATCCAGATGAACATTTCTGGAAGACACAAACGGCTGCGTTGCCTTGGATATGTGTTCATGATGTTGATGCAATGAACTCTAACTTGCTTACACTGTATAACATTCAGCAGATTCCTACATTCTTCCTTGTAGACAAGAATAATATGCTCTACAAGCGAGATGCACAGATAAAGAACCTTGATACAGAGATACAGAGCTTGCTGTAGGAAACATTCAGTGCTTAGAAATACACATTGATAGGTTCTTCTACATCAATTGATAAGTAAAAAGGTATATATAATATAAGGTATGCGCACGCGCATACCTTATATTATATATAGGAAAAGACGAATTATATATAGGAAAAGACGAAACGAAGTAGTTTCAAAAAATTAATGAATATATACAATTTGGTATTAAAATGATATTCCAATACCCTATATTTATACACAAAACATACCAAAATGTTAATAACAAGGTGTAAGATTTTACGGCTTAAAATTTACAGTTTTGGTTATATTTATACCTTAAACTTTATATTTTAGTTAAAAAATGGGGTAAAATATGTATTTTATGTCCTATTGTTTTGCGTGGTATAGAAATAATAATTAATTTTGCAAAAACGTAACAAAATTATAATTTATTCATTCATTTATTTAATTAGGAAGAGAGTATTTATGGAAAAAAGACTAACGATGTTGTTGGCATCCCTGTTTCTTTGTTTAGGGATGGCGATGGCACAGACAGAAGTCTCAGGAACCGTGATATCTCAGGAGGATGGCGAACCTGTTATAGGTGCTACCATTATGGTGAAAGGTGCTAAGACGGGCACCGTTACTGATATCGACGGTAAGTTCTCGCTAAACAGTCCACAAAGCAACCCTACCATTACGGTGAGCTATGTTGGTATGGTAGAGCAGACTCTGAAAGGTAAAAAGGGTATGAAGATTACGCTTGTGCCTGACGCACATCAGATTCAGGAGGTCGTTGTAACAGGTATGCAGAAGATGGATAAACGTCTGTTTACTGGTGCAACTACAAAGATTGATGCCGACAAAGCTAAACTTGATGGTGTGGCTGATATTAGCCGCTCACTTGAAGGTCGTGCTGCTGGTGTGTCAGTACAGAACGTATCTGGTACATTCGGTACAGCTCCAAAAATCCGTGTACGTGGTGCAACCTCTATCTATGGTTCTTCTAAGCCATTGTGGGTTGTCGACGGTGTGATTATGGAGGATGTTACTGAGGTTGATGCCGATGCTTTGTCTTCTGGTGATGCCGCTACACTTATATCAAGTGCTATCGCTGGTCTTAACGCTGACGATATCGAGAGCTTCCAAATCCTTAAGGATGGTTCTGCTACATCTATCTATGGTGCACGTGCTATGGCTGGTGTCATTGTTGTAACAACAAAGCGCGGTAAGGCAGGTGCCACAAAGATTAGTTATACAGGTGAGTTCTCTTATAGATTGAAGCCAAGCACTATAGCTTGGCTTCAATCTATAAGAGAACTCACCTGTATAACTA
>CAVKAH010000215.1:0-2488 GCA_963654095.1 Oscillospiraceae bacterium | reverse complement strand
GTTCGTACTCTTATGGGCAGCACTCGCCATTACCGCTACATGCTACATCATTCTTAGAAAGCTATACAGAAATGTGTGCGTTTTCCTTGTCCATGCATCGTTTCTTATAATCTTGCTTGGTGCACTTGCATCATGGCTAACATCAGAAAGCGGAAAGATTCATCTGCGCAACAATGAGTCAACAAGTATTATGAAATCTTCAGATGGTGAACCTGAGGAACTTGGCTTTAATGTTAAGTTGGATAATTTCAGTGTGGTAAACTATCCTGGAACAGATGCAGCAATGGACTACGTTACGAATCTTTCTATCGACAAAGAGCATATCACGGTGTCAATGAATAACATAGGAAATTATCGCAGCTACCGTTTCATACAGTCGGGTTATGACAGCGACATGAACGGCACTACGCTCAGCATATATCATGACCCTTGGGGCATCACCATAACATACATCGGCTATGCCCTACTCTTCTGCTCGCTAATTCTTTCTATGTTCAACAAAAAGACAAAGATTCGTTCTCTTTATAAGAAAGCCCTATCGCTACAAAGCGTAAAGGCTTTGCTACTTGGCTTACTACTCACTTCACCCGCTTTCGCAAGCAATAGTATTGCTCAGGAAAGGATAAAGATAGACAGCAGTATTGCTAACGACTTCGGAAAGATTTGCGTGCTATACAACAGTCGTATCACACCGATAAACACCGTTGCTATAAACTTTGTTACGAAGATGTCGGGCAGTTCGTCGTGGGATGGTCTTTCTGCCAACCAAGTGTTTGCTGGATGGGTATTCGACATACCTTACTGGGAAACGGTGAAGATGATTGAGATTAAAGACAAAAAGGCTCAGGAGCTTCTTGGCATTAACGGCAAGTGGGCGTCATTCACCGATTTCTGGAACGAGTATAATGAATATAAACTCGAAAAGCCTCTCAAAGAAGCCACGAAGAATGGGGATAAGAACTTGCTAAAGCAACTCCGAGATGCTGACGAGAAGTTCAATATTGTACGTATGCTTTATGGTGGAGAGATGCTAAAGATATTTCCATATACCAACAAGCAGGGTAACATCCAATGGTTTGCACCAGGACAGCCTCTGGGCAGAATACATTTGGATGAACAGGAACTGAAGTTTGTACGCAAATCTATGGATTATCTTGCTGAAAGCATTATCACGGGAGACAACAATCGTGCTGCTGAAATTGCTAAGAAGATATATAGCTATCAGCATGTCAGGGCAAAGGCTGTAGTGCCAAGTAAGTTTGCCATATACAGCGAGATATTCTACAACAAGCTGAACACACAGCATTGGCTAACTATAGCATATCTTGTATTCTCGCTGCTCATTATAATCACATCGCTGAAACCTGCTGGCAAGTTCTGCAACATATCAGCAAAGGCAGGAAAGGTTCTCACCGCATTAATGCTAATACATACAACAATATTGTTGGCACTACGCTGGTATATATCAAACCACCTACCGATGTCTAACGGATATGAGACTATGCAGTTCATGGCATGGGCAACACTCATTCTGTCGATATTGTTAAGCAAGCGGTTTGAACCAATAAGACTGTTCGGTCCGCTACTTTCAGCGTTTGCACTACTTGTTGCAATGATAACCGATGGTAATCCTCAGATTACTCCACTTATGCCCGTATTGCAGTCGCCATTGCTCTCCGTTCATGTCATGGTTATAATGTTCTCCTATGCACTCTTTGGATTGATGGCTCTTATATCCATACAAGCACTTATTGCCAACCATAATAACGAAACGGAAAAGGTAGACCAGCTTGCTGCTCTATCGCAGTTTATGCTTTATCCTGCCGTTGTTCTTCTTGCCATAGGTATATTTATCGGAGCAATATGGGCAAACGTAAGTTGGGGAAGATACTGGAGTTGGGACTCAAAAGAGACATGGGCATTGATAACAATGCTTATATACAGTGCTCCCCTACATTCAGATATCAAGTGGCTTCGTTCTCCCCTGCATATCCATATATATATGCTGCTTGCTTTCCTCAGTGTGTTGATGACGTATTTCGGAGTAAACTATTTCCTCGCTGGTATGCATTCTTACGCATAAGGAAGATATAATACAAGCTAAAAAGGAAATACACAAGCTAAAAAGAAGATATACAATACAAGCTGAAAAGAAGATACAATACAAAAAAAAGACATTCCCCATATATTGTGAAATATCATATACAAGGAATGTCTTTTTTATTTTTATAATTCTATGTCTTAAGGCGTGTTCTAAAAAATCCCCGCCTTTAAAGACTTAGTGTTGATACAGTTTAGAGATCAAGAGACTTCTTGATAGCCTCGATTTTCTCCTCTGCAGCCTTGCAGCAACGCTGATAGCATCCAGCACACTTGAATGAAGCATCCTTAACCTCAATATAAAACTTAATCTTTGGCTCTGTTCCTGAAGGACGAACACTAACCTTTGTGTTGTCATCGCAGAACCACTGCAACACGTTGCTTGTTG
>CAVKAH010000214.1:0-2509 GCA_963654095.1 Oscillospiraceae bacterium | reverse complement strand
AAAAAGAAGCCACTTATCCCAAGCAGCCTCTTCCATTGATATACTATAATGAAAAACCAAATCCTAACTTATAAACAATCAATTTTTACTGAGTGCAAAGGTAGGAAATGATTTCAGCTTATCGTACAATATATAAGTATGAGACTAAACAAAGTTACATTTCCTCGATTTGTTTACACCCACCTTGGCTAAAATCCTCCAGTTGCTTAGTGAAGGGAGTCATCTTGTCGAGCTGAGCCTTGACCGAGAATTCCTCGCCAAGGAAAGCGATGCCCTCGTGTATTTTCTGCAAGGCAGCGAGCTGCTTCTTTGTCGTGACTACGGGGTTGATATAGATGCAACCGTGCTGTTGTGCGAACCGCCGACAGATGTCGCCACCGCCATAGATAACAAAGAGCGGCTTCTTGCCCTCTGCCCAGTCCTCGGCGATAGACAACTCAAAGGCAAGGTTGTTCAGGCGGTCGGAGTAGCCACGGGTAGCGAAAGCACGCCAGCCACGAGGTACGCCAAGCATATTGAGCTGATACCACTTCTGAGCTACATTGAGGTCAACGAAGATGCCGATACCTCGCTCTTGCATAACTCTGGCTATCCAGCGTTTCTTGTAGAGAGCCTGCATTCCGAAGGCTACGGGCGTTTCATTGAAGAGCGAGAAATTCGGCTCTACGATGTTGTGGGGATGGTGATTCACTATCTTCTCGGGGTGCTCATATACGGCATTAAAGCGATAGTCGTCGGTGTAGAAATGAAGCGTGCCCGCGCCATTGAGATTGAAGGTGCGTTTCTGCTCGCCGAAGCAGAGGAAAGGGGACTCGCAGGACTCAGCTTGCATATCGAGGTCGAGGGTAGGAATCTCCAAGTCGTTGTCCGTTGGGAAAAGCTGGTCGGCAATCGCCAGCTCGTAATGTTCTCTTTTCATTTATTGTTCTTGTTTAATATATTAATGATTTGGTTATATATAGACACTACATACTTATCCTTGGCTTGAAGATATTGCAAGTACTTCCTTGCCTGGTTTATCACATTCTGTCTTGTGCGACACAGCAGACGAGCCGAGCGGTCGGGATGGATACAATAGTTGCGACTTATCAAGCAATACAGTCCGCGAAGGGTGTTTAGCTTGACTGTCTTTACTGCCGAGCAGAGTTGCATGAACGTTATCTCGCCAACCTCGCAGACGGCTCTCATTATCTGATCTGACAGATAATATTGTTCAAACTGATTGTACACCATAAGCTATAAAATTTGGTTTTAATATAGAAATCTGTCACAAAAGTAATAAAATCCTTTAAAACACTAATATAAACTATTAATAAATTAAAAATATTTAATAGAAAGTATTAATGATTGAAGTATTTTTTATTAATTTTGCGGTGTCGAAAGTGATAGTCGGCTACTCGAATACATAGCACATTCCTTCGGCTGCGTTATTGAAGAGACGGTTCACCTCGGAAATGATGTATAACTGAATTTGGATTTAAGCAGGGTACTTGCCCTATTAAATACGGAGCAGCAGAGAACGTGAACCTTCTTTGCTGCTCTTGCTTTTTTTTATAAAGGTATGAAACAGATAAGGAGAAAAATATTGCATCAGATGTATTGCAATCCTCGGGTGAGGAAAGCAATCGCATTCTCCTTATTTGTAAAGGCAAACACGACTTCCTCAACGGTCAACGACTGGTCGGTGAATAAGCTACACCTCTTGACGGGTGTCAGCGCATCTGCCATTCGGCAACGCCTCGATACGCTTCGACAGATGGAGCTGATAGAAGAGGTTGGTAAGGAGAAGAATCACCTTGTCTTTAAGTCCTTGAAAAGCAAAACCTCTCACAGGAACGCACAAGTTCCAGATATTGACTTTACAGAAAACAAATCTAAACGAAAGAATGCCTATGCACAAGAAATCAAGCAGATAGAAGATACTTTGTCCGTGATGCTCATCATAGAGATACAGAATCACAAGAACTACGCCAAGCAGATGATTCAGCAATCAAAACACCCGAAGAACACAAAAGAACTGAAAGGTGCGAAGAAGGCTTGCAATCGCTTTGGCTACGGCGATAAGTTCTCTGATAATGGAATCTCTTACAAGTTCATTGCGGCAAAATTAGGAGTTAGTATTCAAAGAGCCTTCGAGATAGTCGGATTTGCGGTGGAAAAACAAATTTTATGCAAATACAGAAACATAGAAAAGCGTTTTATTGCTTCTCTTGACTACATAAAGGACATGATTCTAACAAACTATACCTACATAAAGAGAAACATAATCTATAAGGTTAAAGCTAATACTTATGAGTTGGGGACAGGCTCGCTTCGCTGGTATGGTATATAATTAGATTAAGTTTTTCTAAGGAAATTTGAAAATAACATTTTAGTTCAATAAAAATTGGAAATATGAACGATATTAGAATCATCAAGGACGGCAAGCTGCTGTACCACGTGTATGTGGGCAGTACAGACTTTTGGCTTAACAAGACGGAGTTGTTGCTGTTGTATGCAGCGATGTTGC
>CAVKAH010000213.1:0-2564 GCA_963654095.1 Oscillospiraceae bacterium | reverse complement strand
CGTGTACCCAGCAATAAGCATCTTCCTTGTTTGTGTCCCCCATGAGGACTACTGCACGGAAATGGTCGCTTGTTTTATCTTTGTCTACCTTGTCGAGGATTTTGTTTATCTGTAACAGATAGTTCTGTTTGATGTTATTGTTCATTTCTTTTTATATTTATCAATAGGTCATTGAGAGTTTTTCTATAAGTGATTTTACCTTTCTTGAATAATTCTGTCATTATCTTAGAGAGGTCTTTCTGTATTGCCGTCTTTAGTCTGGAATAGATAACACCACTAGGAACGATGTGTTCTCCTGGTGCGAGTTCTTTTATCTTGTCTAATATGTATTGTTCGTCCATATCATTTTGTTTAAAACCTACCCGCCACGACTAAGACTGGTTTAGTACACCGTCATGGACGGGCAGGAAAAACATAATAACACTTACAACAAATAAAACATTCCTATCTCTTATCTATCCGTAGAACCAAGTCCGCTGCGTTTCCCGTTGACCTTACCCTCTGTGAGGTTCACGTCAGGAACGTACACGAAACGTCCTTGTGCAATACATGAACATTTCTCAACATATATCTCGAAGCCGAGCATACGCATGATGCGATGCTTAAGCGACTCTTTTCCAAACTTGACAATAGCCATGACCTTCTCTCCGTACTGGCTATCAACAAGACCGATAACGCTATCAGCATTGATACGTATCTTGTAAAAGCCACCTCCAAGCCATGATGGAGCATACGCATAAGCTATCATTCCCTTACCAGACTGACCACTTCTTGGCTGGATAATTAATGCCAAGTTGGTGGGCAACGCTATCTTAAAGCCGAGAGATATATACCTGCGTGTATTTGGCTTTACCTCTGCCCTCTCTGCCGTGTATAGGTCGTAGGCAGCATCAGTCTCGTGCGCCTTGTGTGGAAAATGCAGCTTATCTATAGCTTCCGCATTTACCAGTGTTCCTCTTCTGTTGTTCATTCTTCGATATTTTATGATTACTTACAAACAAACTATCTTTGATACTGCGCTAACAACTCTGCCGATAAGACCTTGTTTCTTGGTGTTGTCCTGTTCTATCAATGGCAAGATGTCGTGATCCTTTAATTTATTATACAAGAAGATGCGCCCCTTTACCGTCCACTCCGTGTTATACTTCACTTCTTTGGTGCCATCAGAACGTGTAATGTCTACTGCTCTACTGTGAACGTAGCCGCATGAGATATAGTCAGCGTACAAAATCCACTGACCTTGTACCTTGCGCTGAATTCTAAGGTCTGCAAGCACCTTGTTCATCTTCATAGCACTCATTCCGTAGTCCTGTGCTATCTGCGTAACGGTCATTGTAGCCTTACTCTCCAGTATCTGGTCGTAGTAACTGACTTTCGGGAGCATTTCTGTTATCTTGTTGCCAAGTTCAGCGTTCTCTTTACTGATGGCAACAATCTGTTCCTGCTGCTGCTTGTTCTCAAGTGCGAGCTGTTGTCTCTCCTCCTCTGACTTGACAAGTGACTTCAACGCTTCGAGGTATGTTGTCGGAACAGTTTGCCTTGCATGTTGCTCTTCCAATTCTTTCCACCTCTTTATTAATTTGGCTCTCGCTTCATCGTTGAACTTGGTGGCGATGTATAAGCACTCTTCCTTGTTGAGGGAGTAGCAAGGTCTTGATTCGCCTTTCTTGTCTTTGTAAGTAACCAAGGAAAATTTTCCCTCGTAAACTTTTTTCCAAGCTGGTTCCATCTTTCGGATTGCTTTCATCACATCTGCGTGTGGCTTTCCTGTTACTTCTGCGATTTGCAGCGATGTCATTCTTTCTTCTGCATCGTCTGCGATAGTTGTAATTTCATTTTCCATATTACATTGATTTAAGTTCTTCCCACTTCTTTTTATATTCTTTCGCTATCATTTCAAGCTCAAACTCGGAAATTTTCCGTGTTATATGTTTGGCTCTTTCGAGTTTTTCGACATATTCCTCTCCGTACATTCTGACGAGAGACTTGCGATAGTCTTGAATATTACCCTCATCAAACCGATTGCAAGAGATGCACTGGAAGTGTACGTTCTCCTCAGAATAACGCAGACTCATATGTTGGCGGTTGCAATAGTGGCCCGCATCCCCCTTCTCGAAAGGAACAACCTTACCACACGATATGCACCTTCCAGCCTTGAAATTCCACGGCTGCGTATCTCTATACCTTATATATAAAGAGAAGTATTTGTCCGCTTTCGCCATTGCCCTACTACGGGATGATGATGGTCTTTTCTTTCTCGGTATCATTCGTCTTTCTGTACTTCACTGGTTTTTATTGCGTGGAGGATATTGTTTATCTTAAGATTAAGAATTGCAATTCTCCTATATCTATGTTCGAAGAGCAGTAGACCGCACATCGGAGACTTCTCCAGTTGTGCATAAAGGTCTGCCACCTTCTTTCTGTATGTCGTGATAGTTGTTTTAGATAAGTCTATCATATCTTTCTTTTTAGTTAGACCTCGCAGGTGGAGTCGAACCACCTTCTGTACATCTGTTGATAAGAATGCGTTAAGGTTTTACACATATATTCATTATGTACCGCTC
>CAVKAH010000212.1:480-2565 GCA_963654095.1 Oscillospiraceae bacterium | reverse complement strand
TAGAGCACAACCTTGCCAAGGTTGGGGTCGCGGGTCCGAGTCCCGTTTTCCGCTCTTTTTTTCTTTTTATTTTGAAAAATACAAACTCATGAATTTATACTTAAGATATTTTGATAAAGAAACTCTAGTTCATAATGTTGATGATGCTATTGTTTTTTTAGCTTCTATACAAGAAATAGGAATGAATCCAGATTTGGAGGCGGATATAAGAGATTATGTCGAAAGTGATGTGTATTATCCTAAAAGATATAAAATTCGTCCAAGGGTATATTTTATAATTATAAAAACAGAGGCTGCTACAATGCTTGACTTTAAGCAGAAGAAGGCTTTGAGAACAGCTCCTTCTGCGATGAATGGTGAGCAGCGTGAACTCGTGCCTGCAGTAGTAACAAAACTTTCTGAGCATAGAGAAGGGTGGTATGAGGGAACACTTGATTTTAAGCGAGTTGTTATGGTTCCTGGTACAGGAAAACATGAATATCGCGATACTCATTTTGTTGCAGCATGTAAGGCAAATTCTGGATTGGATTGTTATAATAGAATCGTTGATTATCTTAAGAGCAGAGTTGATAGTAGAAGTCAATTTCCATCTTCAAAAGGAAAAAACTTTAGATTTACATATCTTGGTCTTTGGAAATAAATCCTATTACAATAGACTTTGTATAAGGAACTTATAATCTTTGCATTTAAATATAAAGATATCATGAATAAAGTTATGCTTATCGGAAATGTGGGTAAAGAGCCTGATGTGCGGTATTATGATCGCGATCAAGCTGTAGCAGCATTCCCACTTGCCACCACGGAGCGTGGATATACATTGCCTAATGGAACACAGATACCTGATAGAACGGAATGGCATAATGTTGTTTTGTATAAAGGACTTGCAAAAGTAGCAGAGAAATATGTACATAAGGGCGACAAATTATTTATTGAAGGAAAGATTAGAAGTAGATCTTATGATGATCAAAAAGGTGTGAAACGTTATATAACAGAGATTGTTGCTGACAATATGGAAATGCTTTCTTCGAAATCTGTAGTAAACGAAGCTGCCCCACATAATGTTGTTTCGCAAGAAAATAATCAGTCAGAAACGCAGGATGACAGCGAACTGCCGTTTTGATAATATTATAATTTAAAGGAAATTGGATATATCTTTTTTACAGCAAGCCATTGATGAGGTTCATTTTAATGAACCATCTTTAGGGGTTGTTTTTGCAGCATGTTTGGCTGTATTGTTACTTTGCGTATCGGCTTTTGCAAGCGGTTCAGAAATAGCTTTCTTTAGTCTCTCCCCATCAGATATTAATGACATGGATCCAGAAAAGAAACCTAAGGATGCGTGGATAGAAAAGTTAAGGGAGGATAGTGAGCGCACATTGGCTACGATTCTTGTGACGAATAATTTTGTTAATGTTACAATAATCATGCTGTGTAATTATGTATTTGGCGAGATTATACATTTTGGAAAGGCATATTGGTTGCAATTTCTGTGTATAACGGTATTGTTGACTTTCTTACTTTTGCTCTTTGGCGAGATTATGCCAAAGGTCTTTGCACGTCAAAATCCTCTTTCTTTTTGCAGAAGAGCGGTAAACGGCATTTTGTTTGCACGCCGTATTTTCTGGCCTATAGAAACGATGTTGTTGAAAAGTCGTGTTTTTGCTGATCGCTTTTTGAGAAAAGATACTCACGTTTTGAGTGTTGATGAACTTGGACAGGCATTGGAACTGACTGACACGGAGGAAATCAGAGATGAGAAAAGTATGCTGCAAGGTATTATACGTTTTGGCGACGAAACGGTAAAAGAGATTATGACCAGCAGAAATGATGTCGTAGATATTGATATAAAGACGCCTTTTTCTGAGGTAGTAAAATGTATTGTAGATAATAATTACAGTCGTATACCAGTATATCAGGATAATTCAGATAATATTCGTGGAGTGCTGTATATCAAGGATTTATTACTTCATATAGGAAAGCCAGATTCCTTTAGATGGCAAAGTTTGATACGTCCGCCTTATTTTGTGCCAGAAACAAAAAAAGTAGATGACTTACTTAGAGAATTTCAGAATAATCGTGTTCATA
>CAVKAH010000212.1:0-355 GCA_963654095.1 Oscillospiraceae bacterium | reverse complement strand
GAACAAGTGGTATTGTAACTCTTGAAGACGTTTTGGAAGAGATTGTTGGAGAGATACATGATGAATATGATGATGATGAAAAGAAATACAAGCGTATAAATAACAACACGTATATATTTGAAGGAAAGATTCTTCTGAGTGATTTTGTTAGAATTCTTGATATACCAGACGATGAGTTTGCTGAAATTGAAGGTGAAGCAGACACCCTTGCAGGATTAATGCTTGAGATGAAGGGTGATTTCCCAGAAGTGCATGAAAAGTTTGAATACGACAATTTCTGTTTTGAGGTGTTGGAGATTTCAGAACGAAGGATAGTAAGTGTAAAAGTTATTGTTAGAGAGAATAAATCTGAAGA
>CAVKAH010000211.1:0-2623 GCA_963654095.1 Oscillospiraceae bacterium | reverse complement strand
AGATTTTTTGAAAAAAAATTATCCGCAATACCTGTTTATCGGCATTGCGGATAGGTTTCTTATGTTGTTTTAAGTTTTAGCGGACAGCAATAGATTAAGTCTTGTTATGAAGATATAGATAAGTAAAATAATGACGGAAAAGTAAAAGTGGTAAAATACTCCGCTTTTTGGGTATATGCATAATTGGATATTATTTTTACCTTTGCAAAAAAATAATTAGGATATGTATATAGAGAAGATAAAGTCGCCAGCCGACTTAAAAAAGTTAGATATTAAAGCCTTAAAAGTGGTGGCAAATGAAACACGGGATGCAGTGCTGAATCGTGTTAGTAAACATGGAGGACATATAGGACCTAATCTCGGTTTCGTAGAGGCTACTGTTGCTTTACACTATGTGTTTGATGCACCCAAAGACAAGTTTGTATTTGATGTCAGCCATCAGACGTATCCACATAAAGTATTGACGGGACGCGTGTCTGGTTTCCTTGGTGATTTGGATGATATGAATGCCATTAGCGGTTATTCATCACCAACAGAATGTCCTGAATATGATAATTTCGAAGTAGGGCATACCTCAACTTCCGTAAGTCTTGCCACGGGTTTGCAGAAAGCACGCGATGTAAAAGGGACAGATGAGAATATAATAGCAGTAATTGGTGATGGCTCCCTCTCTGGCGGTGAGGCATTTGAGGGACTCGATGAAGCATCAGAACTCGGTACGGGAATTATCATCGTTGTAAACGACAATGAGATGTCGATAGCAGAAAATCATGGCGGAATATATAAAAATCTGCGTGCCCTTCGTGATAGCCACGGCACTTGCGAGCATAACTGGTTCAAGGCATGGGGCTTTGACTATAAATATCTTGAAGAAGGAAACGATATTGAGAAACTTATAGAGATATTCCAGAGTGTAAAAGGAACTACAAAGCCAACCGTTGTTCATATTCATACGGAGAAAGGACATGGCTTCGCACCAGCTGTAGAGAATAAAGAAGCATGGCATTGGGGTATGCCTTTCAATAAAGAAGATGGTAGTCGTCAGGAAATGCCAGCCTTTGAAACCTACGAGCAACTTTATAGCGACTGGATGTTAAGAGAGATGAAACAAGACAAAACTCTCATTGCCGTAACTGCGGGAACACCATCTGCAGCAGGCTTTACACCCACCAAACGACAGGAGGCAGGTAAGCAACATATCGATATGGGTATAGCCGAGGAGCAAGCTGTAGCTATGATATCAGGTATGGCAAAAGGAGGGTTGCATCCTGTATGGACTATTTATAGCACATTCGTTCAGCGCACTTACGACCAAATAGCCCAAGACCTTTGCATCAATTCCAACCCCGCAGTAATAAATGTAGTATGGGGTGGCACAGGTTCTATGAACGACATCACGCATATTTGTCTTTTTGATATACCGATGCTTTGCAGTATCCCAGGATTGACATATCTTGCTCCAACTACATGTGAAGAATATTTTGCAATGCTTCGATGGGCAATACAACAAGACAAGAAGCCTATTGCCATTCGTGTGCCAAGTAATGGTGTCAATCATACTTCAGCCCCCGTAGATGCAGATTATGGCTACGAACCGAAATATAAAGTGGTACATAAAGGCTCTAAAGTGGCTATCATTGCAGCAGGTTCATTCTATCAGAAAGGCGAAAAAGTAGTGAGTATGCTTGCCGACAATGGTATTGACGCAACGTTGATAAACCCACGGTATCTTAATGCTGTGGATGCAAATACGCTCGATATGCTTAAGCCTGACCATCAGCTTGTTGTTACATTAGAGGACGGCTGTAAGGATGGCGGCTTTGGTGAGCGTATAGCTTCTTATTATGGAACATCAGATATGAAGGTTCTTGTGGGTGGAGTAAAGAAAGATTTGTATGACCGTTTCGACCTTCATCAATTACTGTCAGACAACCGCTTGCTTGACGAGCAGATAGTAGAGGATATCATTAAAATCATTAGATAATATGCAAGAGATATATTACGATACAGTTCAAGAGTTTAACGACAGCTTTGGTTTTGACACTTATCATCCTTTGGTTAGTGTTGTCCACTTCGACAAGCCGCATAAGATAGAGGAGACGATTTACCATTATGGACTTTATGCCTTGTTTCTAAAAGAGAACAAGGGCTGCCAGTTGTCGTATGGCAAAACAAAGTATGACTTTGATGAAATGACGGTTACGAGTTTTTCGCCAGGACAAGTAATTCATGTAGAACCAAATCCAGATGTGGTATACCCCAGGTGGACTGCATTAGTCTTTCATCCCGACTTGCTTAGTCGCACGGCGTTAGGCAGGAATATCAGTAGGTATGAGTTTTTCGACTATACATCCAATGAAGCCCTCCATCTATCTACAGATGAAATAGAGATATTTCGTGGTGTACTCGATATGATAAATCAGGAATTGCATCGCAGTATAGATAAACATTCGAGAGAGCTGATAGTAAGCAACGTGGAGTTATTACTAAACTATTGTCTTCGTTTCTATGATCGTCAGTTCGTTACCCGTGAGGAGATAAACCACAGAGTGGTGAAACAATTTTCTTCTCTCCTTGATAAATATATTAAAGAAGATGCAGAACGTAAGGGACTTCCTACTGT
>CAVKAH010000210.1:0-2647 GCA_963654095.1 Oscillospiraceae bacterium | reverse complement strand
AAGATCATATATAAAACCAAGCTCTACAATAAATAATATTTGTATGGAATCGTTGCTTGCTGGTAGCTTCCCGACTAGCGATAGTCTGCCAACAAAGGATGATGAAAGCAACCAGTTCTCTAAGAACCACAAACCAGGTTCCCTCTGGGATTCATCTTGGGATGATGATGACGATAATGAATAAACAACTATCGTTGTTTTGATAATATAAAAGCGGTCGGTGAGGTGTTAGCGTTAACCCTTTCCGATCGTTTTTTATTGCTAAAAAGAAAAATGTAAAAGATTTGTTTGTATGTATAATAAATTATTGTATCTTTGCACTAATCTTTACAGTAAATATAAATACCGCAAAATGATTATTTAAAAGGTTAGTAATGTGATGATGATAAGTCAGATTACTGGCTTATCGGAAACTCAAATAAAAGAATTAAATTTAAAAAAAACTACTCCAAATGAATTTAAGAAATCTAATACCAACATTATTGCTATGGATGATTTTTCTCTATAGTAATGCAAGTTATGGACAGGAAACGAAAACTATAACCTTTACACCGAGTGAAGTAAAGGGAACTGTAGCTAATAGTTCATTGGTCGCTGATGGGATGTTTGCAGATCCAATAAGTATATCTTCTACAAATGCTCAGTTTGGTAATGGGAAAAACTATCGTTTTTATACAGCTTCAACAATAACAATTTCTTCGTCAGAAGGAAATATATCAAAAATTGTCTTTACAAAATCTCCTGATGCAGCAAGTAGTCATGAGTTTGGTAATTGGAAAGATATTAGTAGCGAAACAAAGTTGACGATAAGCAATAAATCTACTGCAACATGGAAAGGTACTGCAAAAGAAGTTTCGATATATGCAGCAGGAGTGACGTGGGTTTCAAAAGTCGAAGTTACATATACATCACAGCCCTCTGTTACCCTCTCAGGTAATGATGATACTGCGACATTGCTTGCTGCCAATAACGGTAAGACCGTAAATGCTACGATAAACAGAACGTTAGTTGCAGATGGCGGATGGTATACATTATGTTTGCCTTTTGATGTTTCTGATGTCTCACCATTTAAAGATGCCGAGATAAGGAAGTTCAAGTCTATGGAAGGAACAACCATGAACTTTGAAGATGCAACGGAACTGAAGGCTGGTCATGCCTATCTCGTGAAACCTACAGAAACGATAGCAAATCCTGTGTTCAAGAATGTCGTTATAAAAAACACGGAGAGTTCTGACGGAGATAATGGATACCTCTTTGTTGGTACATTCGTAAAGAAAGATTTGAAGACGGATGGTACGGAACTCTTTCTTGGCGACAATAATCAATTCTTCTTACCAACGGCGGACAATAACACAATGAACGGATTGCGTGGATATTTTGTCGTTCCCGAAGGAACAAATACCTCGAAGATGGATGTGGCGTTTGATAGAGAGACGACAAGCATAAAGGAGATTGCCCCTATCAAAGAAGATAATGATAAGGTATATAATCTGAACGGACAGGAAGTAGGGAAATCACATGGTTTGTTAAAGGGAGGTATTTATATCAAAAACGGGAAGAAATTTATAATAAAGTAGAAAAGAAGATGAAAAAATATTTGAAACCTGCATCTTATATCATGAAAACAGAGATGCAACTATTTATGGCAGGCTCTGGAGGTAATATTCAGCAAGATGGTTATAAGATAAATTTTGATAGCGATACTCAATATAAAGGCAATGCAGGTGGTGCAAGAGCTAAGTTTTCTCAAGATAACAGGTTATGGAATAGTGAGGAAAACGATTAGAAAATGTATAAACTTTAAACTAAATATAAAATAAATTTGGCGGAAAGCAGAAAATGTCTTACCTTTGCACTCGCTAAATGCGCCTGTGGCGAAATTGGTAGACGCGCTAGACTTAGGATCTAGTGTTTTGCGACGTGTAGGTTCGAGTCCTATCAGGCGCACCAATATTAATAGAGAAGATTAGGAAGTGTGTTAATGCGCCGCTCTTATCTTCTCTTTTTTTTGTTTTTCAGATGAGTGAAATGGAGAATGTGCATAACCAAGAGTCGGAAAAGGCGGGTATGGTGCTTCGTACCGAGGGCTTGGTAAAGCAATATGGAAAAAGAACAGTAGTCAGCAATGTCTCGATAAATGTGAGGCAAGGCGAGATTGTGGGGTTGCTCGGTCCGAATGGAGCAGGCAAGACAACCTCTTTCTATATGACGACGGGTCTTGTTGTTCCCAATGCAGGACATATATATCTTGATGATGAGGATATAACAAAATATCCCGTGTATAAGAGAGCAAGGGCTGGCGTTGGCTATTTGCCACAGGAGGCGAGTGTGTTCCGAAAGCTTAGCGTGGAAGATAATATCATGTCGGTGCTTGAGATGACAAAGTTGAGTCATAAGGAACAACTTGAAAAGTTGGAAACACTGATAGACGAGTTTGATCTTCATAAGGTGCGCAAGAATAAGGGAGACCGCCTTTCAGGAGGTGAACGTAGACGAACGGAGATAGCTCGTTGTCTTGCCATTGATCCTAAGTTTATAATGCTTGATGAGCCGTTTGCAGGAGTAGACCCTATCGCCGTGGAAGATATCCAGCATGTAGTGTGGCAGTTGAAGTATAAAAACATAGGAATATTGATAACCGACCATA
>CAVKAH010000209.1:0-2664 GCA_963654095.1 Oscillospiraceae bacterium | reverse complement strand
CTGTATGCGTATCCACTCCTATATCAGGTGTATCGCCTTTCCTTTCAACGAGAGGCAGACGCGATGTATAAAAGTTAAGAGCTTTCAACCTCATTGTAGGGCCAGGAGAAATGTTACCGCCAAGGTATTCGCCATGGGAATTAACGAAGTCGAAGGTTACACATGTTCCAATATCTACAATAAGTAAATCCTTGCCTGGCTGAAGCCAGTTGGCACCTATAGCAGCAGCAAGGCGGTCGGAACCAAGTGTATGGGGAGTTTTATATTTATTTATAATAGGTACAGGAGTTATACCACTTTTAAATTCCAACATATCGAAAGGCATTGACGAAAGTGTAGCAACGAACTCGTTGCTTATGTCGGAAACAGAGGAATATATCCCCTGCTCAAACGTATAGCGATTGCAGAATGATAATAAAGCTGCTACGTCGTCCTTATCGACACGCTGCTCCTCCACAACCCTACCCTTGTCAAAACACACCAGTTTGACACATGTATTGCCTATATCAATTATTAAATTCACGCTCTATTATTATAGCTTGTTATTAATATGTGGGGTGCAAAATTATTGAAAAAAAACGAAACAACATAACTATAAGTGGAAAATATAAGCTATTTTTGCAACGTGAAAATGATAAAATTACTTAGAACACTCATATTTATAGTCATTTTAAGCCTGAATGTAAAAGACATTCAGGCAGCAGAAACTGTAAACTACGACAATGGGAGACTGGACTCTATACAAGTAAGCCTACTCACATGCACACCACACGACGAGATTTACAGTCTTTATGGTCATACCGCCATCAGATATCAGGATAAGGCTGACGGCATTGACGTGGCTATAAACTATGGCGTTTTCTCATTCAATAAGCCACATTTCGTATTGAGATTTGTGTTCGGACTCACCGACTACACTATGGGCATACAACCCTTTGAAGATTTCTGTGCGGAATATAGCCATTATGGAGCTGGCGTAACGGAACAGACATTGAACCTTACAGCAAATGAGAAACTTGCCATTTATGAGGCTCTGCAAAGGAATGCACTACCTGAAAACAGCATTTACAGATACAATTATTTCTACAACAACTGCACGACAAAAGCACGCGACATAATCCTCAATAACATTGCTGGGAAGGTGGTTTATAAGAGACGCATTGATGAAAGCGTTTCGTTCAGAGACATGATTCGTAAATGCACAAGAAATCACCCATGGGCACAATTCGGAAACGACCTATTGCTTGGTATAAAAGCTGATGCTAAGACAAACAGAGACAACCAGCAATTCCTACCAGAAAACCTGATGAACGACTTTTCAACTGCCGTTATTGACCGTGGAGGGATTAAAGAACCACTCATCAAAGAAACGCATCAAATAGTTCTGCAGAGTGTCTCTGATGAAGAAAACAATGGGATTTGCATAACTCCACAAATGTGTGGTATTATATTACTTCTACTTACATTTATCATCATGTTGGTGGAAATATTCACGGGAAAAGTATTTTGGCTTTATGACGTAATATTATTGACATTATGCGGTATAGCAGGACTAATACTCTTTGCTATGATTTTCTCGCAACATCCTACGGTAAGTCTAAATCTGCAAATACTGATTCTCAATCCGTTATTCCTATTTGCCGTATATTATATAATAAGGAATAGGAAGAACAAAATCAACACTATCAAGGTTTGGAGGCTAATTGATGTTGCCATTATATTGTTTGTTATAGGTTCTTTTATTCAGAGCTATGCAGACGGAATGATATTTTTGGCATTATCTTTGCTATTAAGAGGAAGAGGAGTTATGAAAAAAAAGGAGCTTGTTCTATATCCTCTCGTAAAAAGACAACAAAATAAATGAAGAATAAAAATATAACAGCCACATTACTTGCACTGCTCTCAGGAAGTTCACTGGGATGGGCACAAGACATTGGCAATACGCCTCGCCTTGTGGTAAACATCGCCATCGACCAACTAAGAACAGACTATATCGAATCGTTCCAGTCATTATACGGCAACGATGGATTCAAGAAAATAATGCAAGACGGACTGTTGTACACTAACGCTCTATACCCTTTCACACCCGTAGACAGAGCATCGGCTATTGCCTCGATAAACACTGGCACTACGCCATGCTACAACGGCATCGTGGGAGAGCAATGGTTTGACAGAAGTTCTTTAAGACCAACATCGTGTGCTGACGACAACAACTACAACGGACTGTTGACACAAGAAACGGCTTCTGCACAAAACATAACAACCACTACTCTTAGCGATGAACTAAAAATAGGTACTAAAGGAAAGGCTTTTGTATACAGCATTGCTGAAAGAAAAGATGCTGCCGTAATTCCTGCAGGACATAATGCCGACGGAGCCTTCTGGGTAAACAACAGAGAGAATTGTTGGTGTACATCAACTTATTATTCAAAGAAAGCCCCTAAATGGCTGGAAACATATAATTTATACAACACTCCATATAACAAAAACAGTAATATCAACGAGCAGATTACCAATCTTGCAATTCAATGCATATCGGCAAATTCTATGGGCAAAGACGAGACCACAGATATGCTCTTTATTACTTATAACGCAGCACCCTATATTGATAAAAAAGGAAACGAAGACTGCAAGGAGATATATATAAATCTAGATAAATACATC
>CAVKAH010000208.1:0-2675 GCA_963654095.1 Oscillospiraceae bacterium | reverse complement strand
GTAAGGTTCTCGCTGACCTCGCTGTTAACAATCCTGAGGCTTTCAAGGCTATCGTTGCCAAAGTAAAGTAAGAAAAGGTTGACTAAAAATATTAAAGCTGCATTGTTTCTACGCAATGCAGCTTTTTTAGTATGGTAGTTTTGTATAGTATGCTTTTTTATGGCTATGCTCAGATGCAAATATCAAATGAAAACTACACATTCTTCATTGAAAGCGATATACGATTGCGCTTCTTGTCAATAGCAGTTATCCTTACCTTTACATGTTGGTGGAGTTTCACCACTTGGGTAGGGTCGCTTACATATCGGTCGGCAAGTTGTGAAATATGTACAAGTCCGTCTTGATGAACACCGATGTCTACGAAAGCACCAAAGTTCGTTATGTTTGTAATGATGCCAGGCAGAATCATTCCCTCTATTAAGTCGTCAACACACGTAACATTCTTATCAAATTCAAATTCTTCAATCTGCTGACGTGGGTCGCGTCCTGGCTTTTCAAGCTCCTTCATGATATCCGTTAGAGTAGGTATGCCAACGGTTTCTGTAACGTATTTCTTTATGTCAATGGCATTACGCTTCTCCTTGTTGCTAATCAACTCGCCTACTGTACAATGGCTGTCTTTAGCCATCCGCTCCACAATATTGTAGCTCTCAGGATGAACAGCACTATTGTCGAGAGGATTTCTTGCTTCAGGTATGCGAAGGAAGCCAGCACATTGCTCAAATGCTGAAGGACCGAGACGTTTCACCTTTTTTAGTTGAGCCCTACTCGTAAATGCGCCATTCTCTTTGCGGTATTCCACAATGTTTTTTGCTAATGTTGGTCCAAGTCCACTGACATAAGTAAGAAGATGCAGACTTGCTGTGTTCAGGTTTACTCCTACGGAGTTTACGCAACTTTCTACGGTAAGGTCAAGACTTTTCTTCAGTTTCGCTTGGTCTACATCGTGTTGATATTGTCCTACGCCAATACTCTTAGGGTCAATCTTTACGAGTTCGGCAAGCGGGTCCATGAGTCGTCTGCCTATAGATACAGCACCACGTACTGTAACATCTTCATTGGGAAATTCTTCACGTGCTGTTTGTGATGCTGAATAAACAGATGCTCCATCTTCGCTTACAACAAAATGTTTCACTTCATGACCGAAATGCAATGACTTTATAAATTCGGTAGTCTCACGACTTGCTGTTCCGTTACCAATGGCAATGGCTTCGATATTGTAATCCTTAACCATTTGCTCAACCTGTTGTGTGGCAAGAGTCCTTTTATTTACTGGCGGATGTGGAAATATAGCTTCGTGGTGAAGCAAGTTTCCTTGAGCGTCAAGACAGACCACCTTGCATCCTGTACGGAATCCTGGGTCTACTCCCATAACACGCTTCTGACCCAGTGGGGCGGAAAGTAATAACTGCTTCAAGTTCTCGGCAAACACATTGATAGCCTCTTCGTCGGCTTTCTCTTTGCTTAGATTAGAAAACTCTGTTTCTATTGCTGGCTTAAGCAAACGCTTGTATGAGTCCTCTACGGCTTCTGCTACAAGGGAAGAACATTTGCCATATCCGTGTACGAAATTTCGTTTCACCTTATCAACACACTCCTCGTCGTCAGCAGAAATGGAGATGCGAAGTATTCCCTCGTTCTCACCTCTGCGCATAGCAAGCAGTCGATGAGACGAACATCGCTTTAGAGGTTCGAAAAAATCGAAATAATCAGAAAACTTTGCAGCTTCTTCCGTATCAGCCTTTGCCTTCACCACTTTCGATGTTATGACGGCATTGCGACGGAAAGCCGACCTTACTTGTTGTCTGCTTCGTTCGTCTTCGCTGACTGTCTCTGCAATGATGTCCTGTGCACCCTTTATAGCAGTAGCAACATCCTTTACGTCTCCTTTTACGAAACGCTTTGCTGCAGCTTCAGTGTTGTTCTCCCTTTGCATCATCAAGATTACAGACAGAGGCTCCAAACCGAGTTCACGTGCAGCCTGTGCCTTTGTACGACGCTTGGGCTTATATGGCATATAAATGTCTTCCAGTTCGTTTGCCTCCCAACAGCTATCAATTCTCTTCTGTAGGTCGTCGGTCATCTTTCCTTGCTCAGTGATAGTCTTAATCACGGTTTCTTTTCTCTTCGAAATATCCTTGAGCTTGTCGTTTGCTTCACTGATAGCAGCTATCTGTACCTCGTCCATGTTGCCAGTACGTTCCTTGCGGTATCTGCTTATGAAAGGTATGGTGCATCCCTCTTCTAAAAGCGTAAGGGTGTTCTCCACGTTACGCTCACTCAATGAAATCTTGTTCGCAATAATCTTTGCGAAAGTCTTTATTATAGTCTCCATATAATATAATAAGGTGTGAAAATACTTTCTTCTGCTTTATCTGATGCTAAGGTAATACAAATATTGCTGATGTGCAAATATTGCAGTTGAGACTACCTGTATATTGACTCTCATGTGTAAAATATGGCACTGATAATGCTCCAATACGATAGAAATAAACTAAAAATATGCTCTATTATTGTTAATAATTGCAAATTATAGTACTATAAGGAATATGTAATAAGAAATAAAGTAGTACCTTTGCACCGCATTTTTGCAAATAATATAATTAAAAACAATTAAAGAAATGTTGAATCATTACGAAACCGTTTTCATTTTGACTCCCGTTTTGTCTGATGAA
>CAVKAH010000207.1:0-2841 GCA_963654095.1 Oscillospiraceae bacterium | reverse complement strand
ACCGAGTCCTGAACATGCTCCTGCACATATCGTATTAGATGATGTAACGAATGGATAACTACCGAAATCAACATCAAGCATTGTGCCTTGCGCACCTTCGCAAAGGATATTCTTACCAGAACGAAGTATTTTGTTTATCTCATGCTCTGAGTCTACAATCTCATACTGACGAAGATATTCTACTCCTTCCATCCATTTCTTCTCCACATCAGTAATATCATAATCGGTATAACCAAGGTCTTTGAGCATCTCTTCATGGCGAGCTTTATGCTGAGCATATTTCTCTTCGAAGTTATCGAAGATGTCTCCCACACGGAGGCCTGTGCGTGAAACCTTGTCTGTATACGTAGGACCGATACCTTTTCCCGTTGTTCCTACTTTATTCTTACCTTTCTTTGCCTCATAAGCAGCATCGAGCAAACGATGTGTAGGCATTATCAAGTGAGCTTTCTTAGAAATCTTAAGACGCTGTGTCAGAGGATGTCCACTCTTCTCCAAGTCTTTTGCTTCATCCATAAACAAATCAGGGGCAAGAACAACACCATTACCTATAATATTAACCTTTCCTCCCTGGAAGATACCTGATGGTATGCTGCGCAAAACATATTTCTGTCCTTCAAACTCAAGTGTATGTCCTGCGTTTGGACCTCCCTGAAAGCGTGCTATAACATCATAGTTAGGTGTCAAAACGTCAACTACCTTTCCTTTTCCCTCGTCGCCCCACTGCAAACCGAGCAGGACATCAACTTTACCTGTGTTCATTTTTATATTGTTTTTGGATATTCTCTATATTATATATATGGCGTGTTATTAAAGTAGATAATAATTGCCGTACAAAAATACAACATTATTTTATATTACTATTCTTATAACAACAAAAAAGTGCATTTACATGCACCTTTTCAAAGCGGAGTCTACAATACGTGCTTGCATTTCGCCCATTCCCGCAAAAGTGTTCAAGCTGTTCATTGCTGCGTGTCTTACTCCTGTAGATTTGTCGTTAAGTGCAGAGACAGCCTGATCTATGAATTCGTTTATATCTCTGTCTGATGGTTGCGAACCTTTTCTGAACAGACATGACAAGAGGTTATACCCGCATATCTGCGTAAGACTTCTTTCTGATGCAATCCACAGGAACCCGAAGATGGATGCATCCGCAACGTATTGATACAGATTAAATGCTGCATATTCTGCAATCTCTTGCGTTTCTGTCTGCTCCATCCATAGAGATAGCATTTCTCCGTCCATCCTTTCTGCAGGCATTATCAGTGTAGCAAGGATTTTACATTCCCTCACATTCTCTTTCCATAATGCGATAGCCAACTCATAGTCTTTTCCATATTCCTCGGCTATTGTGCGCAATACTGGCAGTTGTATGCCCCAATTAAGATAATTGTTTATACCTTTGTCCCTCATAGAGCATGAAGCCACACCATTCATCTGCAATGAAAAGCTACGCTTTATGCATCTAACCTTTTCTTGTATATTTTCTGATGTATTTTCCTGTTGCATCTTCTTTAACTGCTCATTTAAGGTTATATCAATGCAGAATAATCTCTACTATATCTGAGCATTTGTTCAGAATAACTTTCTGTATAGTCCACCGTTATATCAACAATATTATTCTTATCGTCTTTTATTGGTTTCAATACAGGGTTTATAAATCCTTTATATGGTGCAAGGTTCAGTTGTGAATATCTTTCCAACACTTCTTTATGCAAAGTTTTGTCTACATTCACTCCGTACTTTTCAACAAGACGCCTTGCTGCATCATAATCGCCCTCACTCTTTATCCTTTGTATTTCTGCAAGCAGCGAAGCGAAAAGCTGTCTCAACCTCTCATAATCATTTATACGAACATACGTCTTTCCGTTGTTTACGTATACCTCAACCACATTATCCTTCTTGCCATGTTCGTACGCCCAATGAGCTATCAATGCACGATTTCTCATGTGAGCCTCCTCAATCTTGTTTCCAGGAGCTATTCTGACAAGCTGCGTCATCAGTCCATTTAAGAGATAAGTATAATATGATGCCTTATATGCCTCTTTATCATCAAGCAAGCCCAGCTCTATAAGTTTATGGTCGGCAATATAATATAGTCCGAAGAGGTCGGCACGTGCTTCTTCTATTGTGCTGCCATAGGTTTTTAAGGCATCGGGGGAAACGTTATCCAAGAGTTGTCCGCTTCCATGTCCAAGACATTCATGGAGGTCGGTATGCAGATCGTCGCATTTGTCTCCGTATTTGTCTATAAATACCACTACATTTCTATCTTCTATAAACTCCTCCTTAAAGCCATTTCCGTGTGCTGCCTCATTGTATGCACCAATAAGATTGCTTATTGTAACGCTCTTACTGCCATACTTTGCTCTTATCCAGTCTGCGTTAGGCAGATTTATGCCTATAGCTGTAGAAGGATACTCATCACCGCCAAGCATTGCTGCACGTACTACATGCGCCGTTACGCCCTTCACTTCTTTTTTCTTGAAGCGTTTATCTACAGGAGAATGGTCTTCAAACCATTGTGCATTGTCGCTTATCGTCTTTGTACGTCTTGTGGCTTCTGCGTCTTTATATTCCACAATGCCTTCCCAAGAGCCTTTCATTCCGAGTGGGTCGCCATAAACTTCGATAAATCCGTTAACGAAATCTATGTCTGAAGAATGTTCTTTTACCCATTCAATACAATATTTATTAAACTCCTTCAGATTGCCTGTGTTATAATAAGATACAAGAGTTTCTATGTATTGTCTTTGTTCGTTGTTCTGAGCATATTCCTTTGCCTTATCAAGCCAATACACAATATGCTCTATGGCATCGCTATATAGTCCTCCAACC
>CAVKAH010000206.1:0-2874 GCA_963654095.1 Oscillospiraceae bacterium | reverse complement strand
GGATATGACAAGGTTACAGGCAACCTCGACCTCAACGGTATGCGTACTTCAAACACTCCTATCGGTTACTTCGCATACATGAAGATGAAGAATGGTTTCTCCAAACTTCTCTATATGTCACTTGATGAGGTTTGTATATACGCCAAGCAGTATAGCCCCACGGTGAAGTTTAGCCAGAACGTAACGGCAGAGTCTCTCAAACAGATTGCTCTCACACAAGCAGAGAAAGGAAATTCAGAGGGCGTGGGTTGGTACTCGAATTTTGAGAGCATGGCTTTGAAGACTGTTTTGCGTCGCTTACTCTCTAAGTGGGGTGAGTTGAGCATCGAGAACAACGACATCACCATGATGGACGAATCTCCAACGGCAGAGCAGCAACGTGATGAGGAGTTTGCAGAAGCAAAAGAGGTTATCACCGTTGATGCGGAGACTGGAGAAGTGAAAGAATCACCCACTCCTGCCGCAACACAATCAGCAAACAAGGACGCTTTCAAACTTTCATAATCATGGTATTGAAAATCATTGGTAGTTCATCCTCCGGCAACTCATACTTGCTGGAGGACAACAAAGGAAGGCAGCTTTGCATTGAAGCAGGGCGACCGATAAAGGAGGTGAAGAAAGCTGGGTTGAAAACAGCTAAATGTGAAGGTGTAATCATTTCGCATTCTCATTCAGACCATAGCAAGTACTTAAACGATTTCGTTTGCGCAGGAATAGATGTGTATGCCACGCAAGAGATAGAAGATAAGTATATTGGTGTTAAGGGCTTGGCTGCAGGACGAACTTATCACATGGGAGACTATTCTGTTACACCGATGTGCGTTGACCACGATGTGCCTTGTTTCTCCTATCTGATACACCATTCAGAGTTTGGCACTCTTTGGTTCTTTACAGACTGCTACAATATGAAGAGTATAGTCAAGGGTGTTACCTACGTCATGTGCGAGTGCAACTACGAGGACGCATTATTGCAGAAAGCTGTTGATGAAAAGAGAATATCAATGAACCAAGCTGACCGCATACGTCTATCACACATGAGCCTTGCGCATGGAATAGAACTAATGAGAAAATGCGATGCAGATAAGACCTGCAAGAAGATTATCCTCATTCATGGTTCTTCAAGACATCTTTATCCCGAGGTGGCGATCGGAAAGTTTCAACAATGCCTTGGCGTGCCGACATACTATGCACGGACTAATTTGACAATAGACTTATAGCTAAGAATATGGCAATATATAATCTGACAGACCCACGGCATTATCTTAAACTCATGAAGGATATTGGTACTTATATGAGTAATAGGCAGACTATAGAGGTCAAGAAGTTCCATCCAGTTCAGACTGACAAACAACAACGGTTCATACACTTTATGCTTTCTTACTGGGCATGGAAGAACGGAGATACATTCTACGACACCCTTCAATCACTACAGAAGAACATTTGCCCCGTTCCGTTTTACACAGGGCAGAAGGACAAAAGAGGGAATAGCGTATACAAACCTTTGTCTGCTCTCAATACGGCAGACGCATCGTCTGTAATCAGAAACTTCCTCGACTATGCGAGTATGAACGGGACTCCGATACCAGAACCTGATGATAACGTATCAATAGAATACTGTATGAAGGAACTGGAGTCTTCGGAAGGATGGGTATAACAAACTAAAAAAATACAATGGAAATAATAGGAACATTGATACAGATACTTCCACCAAAGGAAGGTGTATCGCATACAACAGGTAGAATATGGAAACAACAAGAGTTTGTTGTAGCATACAACGAGCAGGAGCAATATCCAAAGAAGATTTGCTTAAAAAGCGGACGTGATGATGTGTTAAGTAATCTTCCAAAAATGCTGAACACAAAGGTAAAGTGCCTTTTCGATATAGACTCTCACGAATGGAACGGAAGATGGTTCCCCGAGGTTACTTGTTGGAGAATAGAGAACGTATAATATTGTTTGCTTATGATACTACCTAAAGAAGTAAGACTAAAGGCTGACGAACTTTTCTGTAATGATAATGACAAAATACGCATCTTCTGCATGGGAGCAGCTTTTGCCTTAGGAAAAGATTTGTCAGACTTCGAGACAGAAAAACCACCACAAGAAGTCTATCCTCTACAGGATGCACTTAATGTGTGGCTCGCCTACAAGAGAGAACGTCACCAAACGTACAAGTCCAAAGGATTGGAGATGGTTAAGAAAAGACTTCTGCAATTAAGCAACGGAACACCTGATTACGCTATGCAGATAGTTGAGTTTAGTATCGCCAACAACTATGCAGGACTTTACGCACCGAAAGATAATAATGCCAATAGTTATGCAAGACAACAGCAATCAATTAACAAGGCAGCAGCAATCCTCGCAGAATGAAATCAATGCGGCAGTTGCTAAGTTCGGGAAAGGTTACATGGACTTTCTTTGGCAATATCCTGCTTTATCTAAGCGTAAGGATATGATAACTTCCGCACATGACGCAGTTGAGCGAGGAGGTTTATCACTTGTAGAGATAGATAAGAAGTTTGCACAGGGCGCATCCGAATGGTGGATTAAGAAAATGCTTATAGAGTTGCTTACTTTTCTTGGTGCTTTCGACTCCGTGTCTGGCTATCAAGTGAAAGCTATTGCAGCAAGGATTAGGCAAGAGTATTATCACCTCACACCAGCAGAGTTGACAAACTTCTTCTACTCCTTCTCGATTGGAGACTACGGCAAGTTATATGCAGGACGCACGGTCAATCCGCAGGATATTTTGGTAGGACTAAAGCAGTTCATGTATATTCTGTTCGAACAACGTGCCATGGTAGACAACGAGCGAAGAGCTATCAAACAAAAGAAAGAAGCCGTCGAAGCAAAGAGGAACGCTATCTCTTGGGA
>CAVKAH010000205.1:0-2894 GCA_963654095.1 Oscillospiraceae bacterium | reverse complement strand
AGTACTTGCAGTACTTACAGCGGCTCTGATAAGCACTATTGGCTCTGCGCTGAATGCTCTCAGCACGGTGTTTACTATGGATATATATGTAAAGAACATCCGCCCAGAAGCTACGCAGGAGGAGATACGCAAGACAGGACGTGTGGTAACCGTTCTTGGCGCATTGATATCCATTGTTATTACGGTGGCTGTGGATGGCATTAAGGGTATGGACTTGTTTAATGTGTTCCAGTCGGTACTTAGTTTTATTGCCCCTCCTATGGCTGCGGTGTTCCTGATGGGTATCTTCTGGAAGCGTTGTACCACTCTTGCCGCTAATATGGCATTGACTTTCGGTACGATATTCAGTATTGGCACGGGTATTCTGTATCTGTGGATTATACCGGGGTTCTCCGAAGCTGTTCATTTCATGCTTCTCTCTTTCTATATCTTTGTGGCTTTGATTATTATGATGGTTATAGTTAGTGTGTATGACAAGAATGCTAACGAGAAGCATGTTATCGTGTCGGTAAAAGAGAAACCTGAGAGGAGCGTCATCATAGCATGGGTTGCTCTTGTTGTGGTTATGATGGGCTTGTATATATTCTTCAATGGAAATTGATAGAGGAAGAATTTGACCTATACGTCCCTAATCTTTTGGATGGTAATATAGCCATCAATATATGATAAAAGCAAAGGCGACTGTCGTAGAGAGTGTTTCGGCAGTCGTCTTTGCTATTATATGCTTGCTGTATGTTCTATCCGTTGAAGTCGTCGAGGGCTTTAAAGAAGGCATCGATGTTTTCCATTGGTGTGTGTGGCGGTGTGTCGCAACCGCTGGAGAGCACGAAGTTTGGATATTGCTTCATATCCTTTAGTAGTTGGCTGGTATATTCGTACATCTTCTCTGGTGTGCCTTCCTTGAACATTGATACAGGGTCTACGTTTCCCATTGCCAATGCCGTTGGTGGAACATCCTTTATCACCTCTCTCATATCGCACTTATTACCGAAATGATATGCTGCAGAACCTGTCGCTACCATTGCTTTTGTGCAATGCCCAGTGTTACCGCAGTTATGGAGGATTATACTGAATGTGTCGTCCTGCACTTGGTCTACTATATATTTCACGTAGTCTGAGGAGAAACGTTTACAGTCGTCGTCGGACATCAGTCCTGCCGCTGGCTCTGCCATCACCACACCATCAACGCCTGTTGCCTTAAGAGCACGGCAATACTTTAATATAAACTCCGTACATTTGGCGAGCAACGTGTGAGCAGCATCAGGGTCTTGATATATAAGTACCATAATCTCCGACATATCGTAAAGCCTACCAGCAAGTGAGAAAGGCCCTATACAACCTCCAAACACGGGGCGGTCTTGTATGGCACGTGCAGAGAGAAGGTTTGCCTTTAGATATGCTGGCACTCTGCCTGCCTTTAATGAAGGCACTTTCAGAGCCTTGATGTCGTTGGCATCATTCAGCATGTGCCCAATAACGGCAGGTACGGCATCCTCAGTATAATGTATCTCTGCTCCGAAGGCTTCTGCCTCCACCGTAAGGTCCATTATCACGGTGGCAGCTGCCGTAGGATATTTCTTAGCAAGTGCTTTGATAGCTTCATAGTGAACTTGTCCGTCGCAGCAAGCCTCCTTTACGGTATGCCCAATAAGCTCGATGCCAGGGTGGGTCATCACTGGCACTGCCACGACCTTGTCATTCTGGATAATGCTGTGTATCCATTCTGTTATTGTTGTCTTCATAATATTAATTATTTTATGTTTTTACTTTTTATTATATATGACGAGGAATGGGCTGAAATGTAATAAACAATAAAAGGGTAAAAGCACTCTGATGAAATAAACCCCGAAAGCTGTTGCCTAACTTCCGGGGTTTATAATTGTAGTCTTATTAATTTAATTATAATCGTTTGTTATTGATTATTCATCTTCTTCCTCTTCCCATGAGCTGTCCCAAAGAGAACTATTATGCAGGGTCTTTGAGAGCGCATCTTTAGCTTCGTATGTATTGTTATTGTCTATGCTGATACTCGATACCTCTGCAAGAAGACTTTCTGTATCTGTCTCTACCAGCACGATAGATGGTTGAATATATGATTTTTTCATTGTGTTCTTTATTTTTTATTGTTGTTTGATATTTACTTTGCGATATACTTCTTTCCGTTGTGGATATACATACCCTTCACTGGCTTAACAGTGCGCTGTCCGCTGAGTGTGTAGTAAGCACCGTTAACAGTATCGTTAGCGTTGTCTACGGCATTGATACCTGTTGTTCCAAAGTCTACAGAGAGTGTCTTTGCAGCATCTGCGTCGTTGATAGTAAGGTATGCTTTGCCTGCCGTTACTGTCTGACCGCTTGCCAACTTACCGAAGCAAACTCCGCTTGTTCCCTTTACGAGTACGTATGTTGTCTCGTTGTCCATCTTAGTGTCTGTTGTAACACCTACAAGACTATTGTCGAGTTCCTCGCCAGTCTCTGTGCTGAGGTTTACAGTGTATGTCTTAGCTTCGCCATAGAGCACAACGCCCGCACCTGCTTTGATAACCTTGCCTTCTTCTACCTTTGTCAGCTTAACCTTGCTATCTGCATATTTTGCTGTGTAAACCTCAAATTCTGAAGGCACTGTCCATGCTGAAGCATTGCAGTAGGTTGCCATCTTGTTTTCGCCTATTGTGATGTCGGCGGTAGCTTCTGACTCGTCAACGATGTCAAGAGCAACAACAAAACCTAACTGCGTACCTACATTTGTAAATGAAATCTGACTTGTTACATTGTTGAGAGAGTATACACGAACATCGTAGTCTGTGCCACTACCTTGGTAGGCTCCCATAGGAATCTTAGTATATTCTTGGTCTCCATTTACATTTTTCCATCCTGATACTTTACTATCATTC
>CAVKAH010000204.1:0-2980 GCA_963654095.1 Oscillospiraceae bacterium | reverse complement strand
GCATCATCAGTATCTTCAACAGGAACAACAGCCTTATACCATCCGTATGCCCTAACTCTGTTAACATTAAAAACGGAAATGCCATCCGGTATTGTAACAACACCAATGGTTTTAGAACCCTCAAAGGCTTCAACCTTCATCTCTTTTGTTTCGGTAGCACTTGTTGAACCTGACGTTTCCTTATCCGTTTCGGTAGTGTTTGTTGAGCCAGACAGCACGGAAGACGAAGAAGCCGTTATCGCTATCCAATGGAGCGCATCAGGTATCTTAGCCTTGATGATGTTATCCATGAACGTATCGTCCTTTTCGTCTATGACATCAGCCATATCAGACGTGTTTATGGACTCCTCGTCAATGCACCATCTAACCTCCTTGATAATTTCAGCTACAGTCATCTATACCTTATTATATTGGTTATGCAGGGTTGTAGTTCGGGAAAGAATAGTTATGTTCTGTTGCCCACTTCAACGCCCTTGCTGGTGTCTTGAACATGTTACTCTCATCACGTCCATCCTCCTTGTTCACGAAAGCGAGCAACTCGTCTGCAGAAGTAACGGAAGTTATCTCGATAACGCAATCCTTCTTAGTAGGAGTCTCCTGCTGCACATCTTCCTCTGTAGACTTTGCTGTAGTATCTTCTGTATAAAATTGCTTTGCTTCAAAAGGATCTTCCTCTTCGTGGTCAAGAATGACAACCTTGTTGGCGAACAAAGAACTTGACTCCAGCAACTCTTGACAATAGCGGTTGCGGAGAGTGAGCGAAGGATATTTGTTGATGATAACGTTGCCGTTGGAGAATGGAAAACGCATTTGGTTACCCTGCTTACCATAAAGCAGATAACTAATACTATTCTGATTAACTCTTGCGGAATATGTCTTTATCATATTTATTTCTTTTTATTTTATTTGAGAAAGGGGACAGGGCTTGTTGTACCTGTCCCCCTCGGTTAACTATTATGTCAATGTAATCAAACAGAAAAAGTCGCTTACTGTGCAGTGTCCTGACCAGTGTACAAAGTCCAAGCAGTACCAGTGTAGTACAGAACTGTACCAGCGTCGTATGTAGTGCTACCTACCGTGCAGTCCTTAGTAAGAGCCACCTTCATGCCTGTAGAAGGAGATGTAGGAAGTGTAGCAGCAGAAATGATTGCACCAAGAGACTCTGTGGCAACCTTTGCTATCTTGTCAGCAGGACCGACAAGGATAGAGTTGTAACCACGGAGAGCTATGCTATCAGCCTCCTGATGAATCCAACGCTTGGCATCACGAACCTCGCCGCCGCCCTGAGACATATCGTTGGTCTGCTCCTTCTTGCCAATCTTGACATAACGACGTGAAGCCTTCGGGTCGAAGATAAGCATGAAGTCTGACATGCCAAGCATATCAAGAGACTGCATCCATACGAAGTCGATAGAGCCGAACGTGTCCTTGAAACGCTTGAACGAAAGGTCAAACTCGTTATGGTTGATGAAGTCGTTCTGATGGCTGCCGTCAAGTTTGATGTTCTCCAAACGCTCGATAGCATTCTTACCGCAGAATGCGAAGCAACGGTCACTCTCGGAAAACTCGGTGAACTGGAGTTTGGAGATGGCAATCATATCACCAAGGGTGTAAGTGTCACCGATAGCGTAGGTGTTGGTCACCTGATTGATGATACCCTCTGCAGTGTAAACGTCCTCAATCTGACCGTCACCAGTTTCAGCCTTGAAGCGAGACTTAACACCAAGGAGATAAGTACGCTCTGCACGTGCATTGTACTTGATGATAGCATCCGTCTTAAGGTCGGCAACAGTGATAGGACGTTCCTTCTTTACACGCTCGTAGTCGTCAGTGAATACAATATTCAACAGCTTCTTCTGAACGAACACTTCCTTCTCACGAGGCTGGAAGTTCTCGGGAGTGATAGTCAACTGTGACTCGGAAGCAGCAGAAGCAGCAGCAAGGAATGTAGTTCCAACAGGAATGTCGGGGCAAGTCATGTTATCGAGGTTGTCACGAGTGTCACCCTCATTCTTTGGCTTACCGTTGATAGCCTGCATAACAGACTTCTTTCCGTTGGACTCAATAACGTAAAGCATCAACACGCCCTCACGCTTGGTCTGTGACCCTGCAGCGTAACCAGCAATGTTTGGAACAAGTACCGTAGTACCTTTGTAGAAAGGACGGATAGAGCCAGAGAAGTTTGATGTATTGATTTCGATGGTATCACCTGCAGTAATCGCCTTGGTTGTCTGACCATCCAAAGTCTCACCACCAATGCGCTGATGAGAAACCGCCCAGTTCTTGATATTGACTGTCTTCGCCATCTGTCGAACAATGGAGAGGAGTGGTGTCTTGAACGGATAGAACTTAACTATCTCGCTATCCCATTCCTTATCGAGCATGCCACCCTCACGGAGCTGCGTACTTGAAGCCTGTGTACCCGTAAGGTCTTGACCATCCTTGTTACCACCAGGACTAAGGCGGTCGTTAGTATTGGCATTAACCGGTTCTTTTGTTGAAACGGTAGAAGCGTCGGCAGGATTTGGACCCTCGTTGCCAACCTGCGGCTCAAAAGTATCGGCAACAGCCATCATGCCGCCACCAGTTACAAGAGCGAGAAGCATCAGAATCATCTTTGAGATGAACTGACAATTAGAAAAATAATTAATTACTTTCTTCATTTTAATATAGTATTGATTGTGTTTATGGATTTAATTAACTGCGAATGTCATCCCAGAAGCTTTCCTTCTTTGCGCCCTTTGAAGCAGGCTTGTTTCCTGCCCCTGCACTTGCAAGAGAAGGTGGTAACCCTTCTGTACTTGACGACTGAACCTTGTTTTGTATCTTCTCATTACGTGCTTGCATAGCGGCTTCATCACGTGCGGAAGAGATGTCGGAGTCATAGTTGTAAGCGTTCTTGAACAGCTTCCATGTATCTGGAGTAATGTTACCTTCCTCTGCGTCGGCGATAACTCCCCACACTTTGCCGTACAACTCA
>CAVKAH010000203.1:0-3009 GCA_963654095.1 Oscillospiraceae bacterium | reverse complement strand
ACGCTTGTATAAGCTAAATCCAGATGATGCTCTGGAAAAGACCAACCGTAAGTTTATCCGCAGATTTAACTATATCGAGGAACATTCCATCCGACAGGGAAAACCATTGACGGAGATGTCTCTTGAAGAAATGGATAAACTGTGGAACGAGGCTAAAGAGCAGGAGAAGGAAGATATGAAATAAGTGTAACACTAAAATAAACTGACGTATGAAAAAGTTATTTTCTTTAGTAATTGTCGCTGTAGCATTGACAATTGCAGTAAGTTGTAAAGGTAACAAGAAGAAAGCAAATGCTGTAGAACAAGCCCAGCCAGAGATATCCTCGGAGGAAGATACTACTATCTATGGACGATGTGGTGAAGGAACAACGATGAATATGCTGCAACTCCTTACGGATAAGGGTGATACGCTGATGTTCACTATGCAAAATGAAGATACTACAGCCAATGTACAGGGAGGACTCTTGGCAGGTGATAGGCTTGCAGTTCTTGCTTATAAGGTGAATGATGGTGAGAGCTATGCACATACCGTTATTAATATTACCACATTGCTCGGTAAATGGTCAGACATAAACCGTACGTTTGTTATTCAGGAGGGGGGCACCGTGGAGTGTAGCAATCAGGAACCAAAGCCGTATGTAGATTGGAAAATCCTTAACGGAAAGCTCATTCTTACTTCCGATACATTCAGTATATATCAGTTAGGTCCTGATTCTCTCTTGCTGGAGAACAACAATGGTATATATGCTTATAAGCGTGTGTTAAAGTAATAGATAGCATATTTGTACGATGGCAAGATTTCAAGTACATATTCTTGGGTGTGGTAGTGCACTTCCAAACCTAAAACACAATACTTCGTCGCAACTTATAGAAATCCACGACAAGATTTTTATGGTGGATTGCGGAGAGGGTACACAATTACAGGTGCGTAAGAGTAAGGTACATTTCGCAAAAATAAGCGCAATCTTTATCACACACATGCATGGCGACCATTGCTTTGGCTTGATGGGACTGATTTCTACATTCGGACTGCTTGGCAGAACAGCCCCTTTGCATATATATGCCCCGAAGGAGATGCAGGAGCTGTTTATGCTTCAGCAAAAGCTTTTCTGCTCTACATTCGAATACGAGCTTGTCTTCCATCCTGTAGAAACTACGGAGAATAAGGTTATATACGAAGACAAGAGCTTGACGGTTACTGCGTTGCCTCTTCAACACCGACTGCCGTGCTGCGGTTTCTTGTTTAAGGAGAAGCCCCGCTTACCTCATATTAATAAAGAGATGGTGGATTATTATGGAGTGCCACAATGTCAATATAATAATATAAAGAATGGAGTAGACTGGAAAACGGAAGAGGGAATAGTAGTTCCAAACAGCAAACTGACAATTCCTGCAGAGCAGCCCCTCTCTTACGCATATTGTTCGGATACAAAATATATCCCCACGCTGCATAAGCAAATTATGGGAGTAAGTGCTTTGTATCATGAGTCTACATATACCGATGCAGACAAGAAGCAAGCATTGAAGTATTGTCATTCAACAGCTCGACAAGCAGCCACTGTGGCTAAAGATGCGCATGCTGGTATGCTGATATTAGGTCATTATTCGTCAAAGTATGCCGACGAAAGTGTGGTGCTGAATGAGGCAAAGACGGTTTTCGAAAACTCGTTCCTTAGTAACGAAATGGATGTATTTGATGTGGAAAAGCAAAAGGCGTGTTCTTAGAACACGCCTTTTGTCTGTTCGTTAAGTGGGTGTTCTCGTGTTCTGTGAGTATAGTTTGCTGAGGCTCGGGATATACTTGCAGATGCGTGATGTTACACTTCTTCCATTTTTAGTTTTTCGCTGAAGGTGTTGACTTAATATATCTTGATACTTCTAGAGTAAAAGTTTTCCAAGTTTTCCAAGTTTTCCAAGTTTTCCAAGTTTCCCAACTTTTCCAACTTTTCCAACTTTTCCAACTTTTCCAACTTTTCCAACTTTTCCACTTTCCCATTTTATATTATAATTACGTAAATAGGGAGTTTTCTCTATATTTTTATTGTTTTTGGTAAAGTGGTAAAGTGGAAAAGTTGGAAAAGTTTCTTCCTTTCATTATGTTCATCTATCACTTGCAAGAGGGTTCTTTCTTTCAAACATTCAAGTTTGCCAAGAACAGCATCTTTAATGAGGTGGGCAGTAACCATATATCCCATCTTCATCAGTTCTAACTCCTTTTGGTAGATCCTGTTCCTTAGTTCTACAAGATAGCCATTTGTTAGCATGGCATCCTGTGATGACCCTTTCATCTGTTGTTTACTTTTGCTCCAGTCTGAAGATTTGATAAACTTACCTGTACTGAAATAAATACGCTCTCCATTACAGGAAATGGAGACTTCAATGGGAGATAGTCCCTGACTGTTCTTTTTGCTTCCTCTTAAGGAGAAATGAACTGTTGTACAATGATTTTCCATACGCTTCATTGATTTTGTTGTTATGCATTAACTATCAATGACTTATGCTAAAAATGCAGCCGTTTTGTTTTTATTGATATTTCGGCTGCATCTAAGGCAATTTTTATTGCAAGGATATAGGAAATCTCCTGCTTCTACCATGTATGAAAGACATCCTAAATCTGTATGGAAACCATATAAAAAGCCCCTGCAACTATGATGCAACAGGGACTTTCTTATTGTTTTCATGCATAGTCCTTGAGAAGGGCAATGCTGTTTATTTACTATTACTTCTTGTTCATAGCCAAGTCAAGAGCAACGGCAATAGCTACTGTTGCACCTACCATTGGGTTGTTACCCATACCCAAGAAGCCCATCATCTCTACGTGAGCAGGTACTGATGATGAACCTGCAAACTGAGCATCTGAGTGCATACGACCCATTGTGTCGGTCATACCGTATGATGCAGGACCTGCTGCCATGTTGTCTGGGTGCAATGTACGACCTGTACCACCACCAGAAGCTACTGAGAAGTAAGGCTTGCCAGCAGCAAGACGCTCCTTCTTGTAAGTACCAG
>CAVKAH010000202.1:0-3031 GCA_963654095.1 Oscillospiraceae bacterium | reverse complement strand
CGCGACCCCAACCTTGGCAAGGTTGTGCTCTACCAACTGAGCTATTTCCGCAAAATGTACTGCAAATATATACGTATTTATCCGAACTCACAAACTTATTTACAGAAATTAACGACTAAGCGGCATATATGTGTATATTATTTGACTTATAATGTTATAAGATGCGTAAGCTTGGAGTATAATAAAGGGATTTTTAGTACCCACTTTACGTGTCGTAAAATATATCCTTATGATATGTAAGTACTATCCTTACGTATCACAAGGAGTATGTTTCTTTTCTTAATGTTTATTCGTTGTTAAAAGAAAAAGCAGGCTTATATGACAAAAAGCATGAATGTTCATCAGCCATTCATACTAAAGCGACGATTAGTTGTTCACAACAAGCACGCCGTAAGGTACAGGACTTCTGTCGGTACGGTAACTTATCAGTGCTTTACCCTTATCTCCGCTAATCAGATTTCCACCATTGTTAAGGTCGTAAACCCGATGGCAACTTTTGCAAGTTGCCGTGCCGTTGGTGTTCATGGTAAGGGCATAGCGAGTCAGTCCAGAGCTTTCATAGCAGTTTTTACACTGATTGTCGTATGCATGGAACTTGTTATCCATATTGCCATATCCCACTATGATGCCGTTATATATACCAATCGTCCATTTTGAATTCTGGTCTATTGCAGTAAGAACACCGTATGTAGGCGTGCCGCCTTGGTTGGATTCAAACTTAAATCTTGTTGTTCCCTCCATGGATATCCTGCAAAAGATGCTTGGCGAAGCTACATTCATTGCGCTTGCCAAGGTAATATCCTTCATGTTATTGTTATTTATCATCAGATAACATCTGTATTTGCTGTATTCTGAGTCGGCACATGAAGAGAGGAGAAGCGTAAGTATGCCGATAATGGCAAGTGTTATATGTTTCATTCTTGCAATAGTATTTGAATCAATATTAATAATTTTGACAACGTGTATAATAAAGATAATGTATCGTATGCCCAATTCTGCATACGATACATATACCTATTGTTTATCCGTTATATGGAATCATTGCCAATACATCCGCAATTTTCTCAAGTCCTTCCTGTAGAGGTTTTGACACCATACCCTTTATAAAAGGGTTGATATCCGCCTTTATAGTAAGCTTCATCTTGCAGGCAAGTTCTCCTTCGGGTACTATTTGTATCCACAGATTAGCAGCGATAGGAGAGTTCTCGGTAGCAAATTTTATGCATTTTGGCTCTTCTCGCTCTATTATTCTCATGGAAACGCTACCCATCGGAGCACTGATGCTCAAGCTATCGGAGTCGAAAGAGAGGTCTTTAATCTTATCCTCAGGCAATTTATCTTTTACCTTTTCCAGATTGCTCAAGTCGCTGAGCATATTGTAAACAGCAGTCTGAGAGTATGGGATGTGCTTAATTCCGCTTTCAAATTTGCTCATTACTTCTTCCAGTTTGCAGGATCTTTGCGCCATTCGTTTAGCACTTCTACATCCTCATGTTTAATGTATCCTGTTTCTTTAGCCTCTGCTACGACGTGTTCGTAGTCGGTTAAGGTTACGAGTTTTACGTCTGCGTCTTCGAAAGCTTTCTTTGCAACGTCGAAGCCGTATGTATATGACGCCACCATACCTACCACTTCGCAACCGTTCTTGCGGATAGCTTCAACGGCTTTGAGTGATGATCCGCCTGTAGAGATGAGGTCTTCAATGACCACAACCTTCATGCCTGGCTTCAGTTCGCCCTCGATAAGGTTCTCAAGACCATGGTCTTTTGGCTTGCTTCTAACGTAAACAAAAGGCAGGTTAAGTTCATCCGCAACCAATGCGCCCTGTGCTATTGCACCCGTGGCAACACCAGCCACAGCCTCTGCTTCAGAGAAGTTTTCCAATACGGAATGTACGAGTTCAAGCTTCACATAGTTACGCAAATCGGGGTAAGACAATGTCTTTCGGTTGTCGCAATAGAATGGAGATTTCCATCCAGAAGCCCATGTAAAGGGGTTCTCTGGTTGCAGCTTAATAGCCTTTACATTTAGAAGTTTAGAGGCGAAAACTCTTTTTAGTGTGTCCATTTTCTTTGTTTTGTTTGGGTTATTATGTCGTTAAGTTCTTTTATTATGCAATATTCGTTTTGTAGTATATATTATTCCGTGGCTCTTTATATCTTTTCGGAGAACAATACTTGTATTACGGTTTGTCCTACCGCCTTTAGTATATTCCTATCAATATTATCCATCGTGTCGTTTATGGTATGCCATGTAGGTCCAAAAGAGCTTTGCTGACAGTTAGGATAGAATGATATAACGTCCACAGTCGGGATGTTAGCCTTCTGATTTACAGGGATGTGGTCGTCGGTAACATAGCCTCCTTGCTCGTTAGGGAATAGAGATTCGTAGCCTACCACACGGGCTGCAGCCCAAATTTTATTGACTATAGGCTGTGCATACTGTCGGGACATACCCTCTTGATAGAACCTTGCACCAATGCCACCTACCATATCGAGCAATATACCGAAGCGTGCTTCGTAGCCAGACTTATGGGGATTCTCTGCCCAATATTGTGCTCCGAGAGCCCAAGAGTCGCCACTATCTTCTGCATTGCTCCATTGTGGAATACCCCAATCTTCGGCATCAAAACATACGAAGTCTACTCCGATATTTAGGGAGTCGCTCTTTTGCAGCAGTCGAGCTATCTCCAGCATAACGCCAATGCCACTTGCGCCATCGTTCGCAGCCATAACTGGCTTGTGCCAATTCGTACTGTCGAGGTCGTTATCTGCCCATGGTCTGCTATCCCAATGTGCACATAACAATATCCTTGTAGTTAACTCTGGCTTATAGCTAGCTATGATATTGTTGTTCTTTAGAGTAGTGCCGTCATATCCTTTCAAGTCGGCTTTCTGTTCGACAACAGTACATCCGAACTGCTTAAATTTATTTGCTATCCATTCTCCGCATCTCTCGTGCGCCTCGCTATTCATAGTTCTTGGACCGAACTCGCATTGCTTTTCGCAGAAGAAATAGGCAGAATCGGCAT
>CAVKAH010000201.1:0-3050 GCA_963654095.1 Oscillospiraceae bacterium | reverse complement strand
ACGCTCCTATCTACGACGGTCAGCACACATGGCAGTACCGCATCGACAAGGAGACAGAAGGTCAGAAACTCCTCTCCGACAATAACTATATGGAGACCACATCGTTCGGTCTGAACCAGCACGAAGGCCTCGCCACCGTGCGACAGAACATGGACGTGGAGAACAGTGAGGAGCTCGTGAGCTTCGCAGACGTCTACGCTGCCATGAACAGCAACGATGGCTACATCGCTCAGTTCACCGACACTGCAACAGTCGACCATATCAAGGACATCCTGCAAAACGGCACCATCGCCATGATACAGTGCGAGGGTCTCGCCACGAGCCAGGACAACTACACGGGCGACAACGCCGAGCAGGTGGGACGCGAGCGCAACAACGCACTCTCGCAGAACCGCGCCGCAACCGTCATCTCATGGCTCAAGCAGAAGCCTTGCATGCAGAACGTGGCATCGCAGATTTACATGGTGGCTTCGATGAACGGCAACATCCGTACCGTGAAAGACAAGTCGACACGTGGCCTAAACGCCAAGCTCAACCGCTGCGTGAAGGTTCGCATCCACTATCTGCTGAAATAATACCCGACGCTTTGCAGGGTGCGGGTCCTGTGCCCGTCCGCAACCGGGAAACTATCCAATGCGGAAAGCCCTGCAAAACGTTCACCCAAACGCAACGGCAAATAATAAACACTCAAAGTAAAGAACAAAAACACAACAACAATAATGACAATTAAACCAATGAACCTCAAAACACTTCTGGGTCTGACCCTGGTGGCTGGAGCCATGGCTTCTTGCTCGTTAGACGAGCAGGAGATCCCAGCAAGCGAGCTTTATGCCCGTGAGTTCTACAAGACGTTCGGCTTGAACGTCTCCGAGGAAGGTATGAACGTGGTTGAGCAGAAGAGCGTGACAATGAGTTGCAGCAAGCCTACCCACGTGAAAATCTATGAACTTCAGAACGGTGAATACCGCCTCGCCGCTGAGTACGAGGACGTAACCAACAAGACCATTACCTTCGATGGCATCAAGGGCGACGACACGTCATTCCTTGTCAACTGCGATGGCGCTATGTACTTTGCAAAGAACGGTGCTACGGTGAACTACAGTCCTGTGGCGACACGCGCCGCAAGCCGTGGACCACTCAGAACATCAGTCATACCCTCAGGCGTAACAAGTATCAGTAAGAATAGTGCTTATACTAAAATCACGAGCACTAATAATGACCACGTGATTGAGAATCTATCTAAAGGAGACGGAAAAAACAGTCTAACAACAGGATATCTCGATTTAACAGACCAGGTCTTACTGCAAGTAGATAAAGGTAACTCGTTTACTTTCTATCCTGTTTATTGGAATTCAAAAAAGCAGCATACCGTAGGTGTCTATTACTATGATTCGAACTCACAGAAGCACGAAATAGACGTCTATAAAGACAAAGAGGGCGACGAACTTCAGTTCAGTCTTAATGGTGACGATACTTACACCACAACGTTAGCTAATTCAGTAAACTGCTTCGATTATGGCAATCAAGGCACTGTGAAGATTTCCTCCCCTTTCAGTTTTAATGCTAAAGGTTATACCATGACGGCCAGTCAAGATGTCGCTGCAGGTATCTATGTCAGAATTACTGACCAAAACGGCACGAAGACATACTACTCCGACAAAGACCTGAACCCCAACAACATTTCCCATTTCGCTTATCGAGTGATAACAGAAGGTGGAAAGGATTATTCCTACTATGCGTTTGACGATCCTGATGACAACGGTGGTGAGGGCGACCGCGACTTCAACGATTTCGTCATGTATGTCGGCGCAAAACTTACTCCAGCATCTGACAATCTTTCCGGTTGGACAGTAGCATGTGAGGACCTTGGCGGAACATTCGACTTCGACTTTAACGATGTTGTGTTCCAGGTTTACTATGCAAAGGGACATGACTATATAACCATAATTCCCCTTGCAGCAGGTGGAACGTTGCCCGTGAAACTTCAGATTACCATCAACGACAATCACTATGATATATCTGACGGTGATTGGCACAACCATTTCGGAAAAAACAAAGGTACATACAACTATGGCCAGATGATCAACACTTGCTTTGGCAGTGTTAACTACGAGCGCAACGTCTATCCCATCAAGGTAACGAGTGATGCATTAAAGGATTTCTCAATGGCAACTTATACAAATCAAAAAGACCGTGCTGGTAAATTCAGACTGTTGGTACAACATGATAACAAAGAGTGGGTATCGGTAAATATGCCTGGAAAGGACGAGAAGCCACAGATACTTGTCCTGCCAATCGACTGGCGTTGGCCAAAGGAGCTGAAGCGTATCAACACTATATATCCTACATTTGGAGAGTGGGGTACTGGCTATAGCGAAGGCGAAACCAACAACTGGGTGAACAACATCAAAAACGCCGACCAACTCACCGAAGAGGATTTCTATAAGCACGTGGTAGGTCGTAAAGCCTACGAGCCAAACTTGCAATAAAAAGACCAAATAACTTACACGCCATTATTAGGGATAACAACAATAACTACATCCTTGATAGTGGCGTGTAATAGAATCAGAATTGAGCCAACGCCCTGAAAGGGCAACACGAAATAAAAATTACAGCACATCAAAAGAATTATCGGGCGACCGTCACGGTCCACTGACATTATACAAAAACAAACAGACTAAGAAGACAAACAAGCAGACTACAAAATGCAGAAAATCTGTTGAGACATACGACAGACTAGAAGAACAAACAAGCTACAAAGACAAAAAAGCAAACTACAACAACAAATAAGCAGGCTGCAAAAAGAGTCTGAAGAATACAAAAACAGACAAACTGGCGAATACAAACCAGACACACTGACGAATAGAAAAACTGGCGTTAAATAACGACCAACACAAAGGTAATCATACTAACAATGAAATTATGAGAACATTAAACTACAAACTTCTTTTGGGCATTGCCCTACTCGGAGGTGGGTTAGCATCATGTTCTGTTGACGAGAACGTACCGTCGTCAGCAGAGGAGAATTACACCCGCGAGTTTATCAAGCA
>CAVKAH010000200.1:0-3140 GCA_963654095.1 Oscillospiraceae bacterium | reverse complement strand
GATGCCGGATAAAAGCAAAAAGACACAAAGAGTATATCCGTCAAAATAGAATTTGATAATGCGTGGAATTTTTAGAACACGCCTATAAATAAGAATAAAAGACTTTGGCATTTGAAGAAATAGAATTAAATTTGTAACTCAAAAGAAGAAAAGGGAATGAGTAATTACATCTATATAAAAAACGCACAGGTGAATAACCTGAAAAATATTTCACTTGATATTCCAAGAAATAAATTTATCGTCATCTCTGGCGTCTCAGGGTCTGGCAAATCATCTCTTGCATTTGACACCCTATATGCTGAGGGGCATCGTAGATACGTAGAAAGTCTTTCGGCATACGCAAGACAGTTTCTGGGAAGGATGAGTAAGCCTAAATGCGACTATATAAAAGGACTACCACCAGCCATCGCCATAGAACAGAAAGTAACATCCAGAAATTCCCGCTCTACCGTTGGAACAAGCACTGAGATATACGAATATCTAAGACTATTGTTTGCAAGAATTGGAAAAACATTCTCTCCTGTTAGTGGTGAGGAGGTAAAAAGACACACGGCAGAAGATGTTGTCGGCAAGGTGAAAACCTTTGCTGAAGGCACAAGGTTCGTAGTGCTTTCACCAATTACAATTAGCGAAAACCGCTCGTTGAAAGAGCAACTCGCAATGCTATTGCAGCAGGGATATACAAGAGTGTTGTATAAAGGCGACTTTGAACGTATTGACGAACTGACCGAACATATCGATGACGATACCGAAGCCGATGGTATATATACGGTGATTGACCGTATGACATGGGACAACACTAACGAAACAATATCAAGACTTACTGACTCTGTAGAAACGGCTTTCTATGAAGGAGACGGCGCATGCCGTATAGCCATGATACCTTCTAATATTGCATACGATTTCTCTACCCGCTTCGAAGCTGACGGAATAAAGTTCGAAGAACCAAGCGATGGTATGTTCTCCTTTCATTCCCCTCTTGGAGCTTGCCCCACTTGCGAAGGCTTCGGAATGGTTATCGGCATTGACGAGAAACTTGTCATCCCTGACTCTTCGCTTAGTGTATACGATGGATGTGTACAATGTTGGCATGGTGAGAAGATGGGAGAATGGAAAAAAGAATTCTTACGCAGAGCTGCCATCGACAAATTCCCTATCTTCGAACCTTATTACAAGCTGTCTGAAAAACATAAAGATTGGCTTTGGCATGGTCTGCCATCAGACAAGAGCAGAGACAAATACGACCAGGTGTGTATCAACTCATTCTTCAGAATGTTGAAAGAAAACCAATATAAAATTCAGTATAGGGTGATGCTCAGTAGATACAGAGGCAAGACTATATGTCCTGATTGCCGTGGAAGAAGATTGCGCAAAGAGGCAAACTACGTGAAGATTAACGGCATGAGCATATCAGACCTCGTGGATATGCCCGTAGGAAACCTGAAAAAATGGTTTGACAACCTAAAACTTAGCGATACGGATGCCGCAATAGCAAAGCGACTTCTCACGGAGATTAAAAACAGAATAAATTTCCTTGTTGAAATAGGACTCGGTTATCTCACCTTAAACAGACAGTCGAACACACTAAGTGGTGGCGAGAGCCAAAGAATTAACCTAACCACATCGTTGGGTAGCAGCCTCGTGGGGTCTCTATACATTCTCGATGAACCGAGCATAGGACTTCACAGTAGGGACACCTTCAAACTTATCCATGTGCTTAAAGAACTACAGTCGCTTGGAAACACTGTCATCGTGGTGGAACACGACGAGGATGTAATTCGTGCCGCCGACCACCTTATCGACATCGGACCAGATGCAGGACGACTTGGAGGAAGAGTGGTATTCCAAGGAAATACATCTAATATAACAGAGGATACAATAACAAAATATCCTGACAGCCACACTATCAAGTATCTGCTCGGGAAAGAGAAAATCAGCATTCCGCAATCAAGACGTAAATGGAATTTGTTTATAGAGATCCATAAAGCAAGAATGAACAACCTTAAAGGTATCGACGTTAAGTTTCCTTTAAACATCATGACTGTCGTTACGGGAGTCAGCGGTTCAGGAAAGTCTTCTCTCGTAAAAGGCATTCTGTACCCCGCACTAAAGAGACAGCTCGATGAGGTTGCCGACATTCCTGGAGAATATTCGTCTATCTCTGGCGACATAAAGATGATAAGTCATGTGGAGATGGTAGACCAGAACCCTATCGGGAAAAGTACTCGCTCCAATCCCGTTACTTATGTTAAAGCATACGATGCTATAAGACAGCTATTTGCCGACCAACCATTGGCACAGCAGATGGGATTTACATCTAAATATTTTTCTTTCAATGCCGAAGGCGGAAGATGCGAAGAGTGTAAGGGAACTGGTGTCATTACCGTTGAGATGCAATTTATGGCTGACCTCGAACTTGAATGTGAGGCTTGCCACGGGAAACGCTTCAAACATGAGATTTTAGAGGTGCGCTTTGCAGGGAAAAATATCGACGACATCCTGAACATGACAGTCAATGAGGCAATTGACTTTTTTGAAGCCAACAAGCAAAAAGACATCGTAAAACGCCTCCAACCATTAAAGAGCGTAGGATTGGGATATATCAAATTGGGGCAAAATTCTTCTACCTTGTCGGGAGGAGAAAACCAAAGGGTGAAACTAGCTTATTATATAGGTCAGGAGAAGATCGACCCTACCCTCTTCATCTTTGACGAACCTACAACAGGTCTTCACTTCCACGATATAAACAAACTCCTACAGGCTTTCGACTCGCTCATTAAACGTGGGCATAGCATTATCGTTATTGAGCATAATATGGACATCATAAAATATGCTGACCACGTGATTGACCTTGGTCCTGACGGCGGTAACAACGGCGGTCAACTGGTATGTTGCGGCACACCTGAAGAAGTGGCAGCAAATACTTCAAGCACCACAGGACAAATCCTCAAGAAAGCACTAGAATAGGGTAAATAAGCATTAAAAGATTTTGCACATACAAAAATATATGTTATCTTTGCACCGCATTTGACGGAACTCATTATTTTTTATGTCGTCAAACGGCTTGCCGATATGGCTCAGTTGGTAGAGCAACGCATTCGTAATGCGTAGGTCCCGGGTTCGAGTCCCGGTATCGGCTC
>CAVKAH010000199.1:0-3170 GCA_963654095.1 Oscillospiraceae bacterium | reverse complement strand
ATATATCCTTTATATGTATTATCCCAACTAAAGCGGCTACTGTTTTCTATCCCGTCTGCAATAACCTGTTTACGGAAGTCCATATTCTTAAGCATATCAATCTTCTCGATAAAAGACTGAACTTTTTCATCTTTTACCAAGACATTCTTATTGCCAATAACCTCGGGGATTGATGATTTATCCAGTGCCAGAACAGGACATCCTGCACGTTGAGCCTCAATTACAGGCAGTCCGAAGCCTTCGTATGAAGATGGATAAATCAAGGCAAAAGCTTTGTTATACAGGCTATTCAGTTCTTCATCAGATACAAATCCGAGGTCGTCATAATTATCTTTTAAGATGTCTTTAACATACTCTTTCTCATCTGCAGAAAGTTTCTTTCCTACAATTTTCAACTGCATATTTGATTGCTGAGCAACCTTCACCGCAAGTTTGAAATTCTTATATCCATTGCGTCCGCCAACAAATACGAGATACGGCAAGTCCTCTTTCTTATATCGTAAGTCGTTCTCAAGCAGTCTATACGTATCGGCGACACCATTATATATTACGAAAATCTTGTTCTCATCAACGCCATCAACAAGTTCTAGAAGGTCTCTTTTAGTGTTCTCGGATATACATATAATATAATCAGCCTTACGTATTGCACGGTTTTTCGTTATACTATGTATGTATTTCTTTAGTCCATGTTCGAAGAGTTCGTATGTAAAATCATGAACAGTTATTACGTTTACGGCATTCTTGTTACAACATGTCCTATAGTATGAAGAATGAAAAATAAATTTTTCATTGCACTTAAATGATTGCGATAAATAACGTTTTACTATCATACCCTTATGCGAGATGATATTTTTTATCAATTCTACGGGGATTTTCAAGTTCTTACGGAATTTATTTTCTATAGAGTTATCATAGTCAATGAAGCCAAGTTCTAAGCTCTTGCCACCATCCATAGGGATACTGCCATTATTCTGCTCTTTCAAAAATCTGCTTATTATCTCATTCCATACCACAGATATACCGCCAGAACGTTGCCAATAAAATATTATATTGTCTATTATCAGTTTCATAATATTAGGTTTAAAATACGAATATATAACGTATATCCTTATGGATTATTGCAAACTTAACAGAATAAATAAATAGATAAAGCTGAGTTAATATATATGCCGCATACCCCTGACGCTTCATCAAGACAAGAAAAGAACGACGTAACTCTCTGAAACGTCTCTTCTTTTTGTCGTAAGATTCACCTTTCTTATAGAAGTCAAGTGTATGTTTCATTTTATAATCAAGTACGAATAGCTTGTCGTGAGAGCTATCATAACGCGACATAAAATCATTGTCTGTGAAATAAAATTTTATACGTTCATCATAGCCTTCGAATGTGTTTTTAAGGTATTTCGAACGTATTATCATCCCACTATTTATAGCCGTGATATGCTTTGAGCACATTATTCCAGGATTTACTTCCTTGAAATAATGCCCCTTGAACACACGCATATAAGCAGGGCTTACTATATCATTGCCGTTATAAACAATAGGTAGGAACAAGTCTATGTCAGGATTATTATCAATAGATTCTATAGCTTTTTCAAACATAGATTCATCAAATACAGAGTCATCATCCATGATAACAAGGAACTCAGTATCCAGATATTCTTTTATAGTCCTATTATATATTACAGACAATGGTATATTTTCGCCATCATTGTACTTATAACACACTTCTATCCCATCCAAGAGCGTGAACAGTTCTGCCCTATGTTCTGAGTCGAAATCCTGAGGAGAGTTGTTCCATACAATAGTTTTCAGATTATCTTTCATTGTCGCAGATAATCGTGAAAGGCATTTTATTGTAGAAGATTCTTGTGGATACTTGTTATACAAGACCACTATAATCAAAAATTTTTTCATTTCTCTTTTCTTTTAAAGATAAACCTGACATGGCAGAAACATACAAGTATTAACGTCTGCAGAATTGCAGATATGGCTTGGAAGAATGCCTCATCGAAAAACTGGGTCATTAGCAATGTGAATATAAAAGCATACAAATACTTCATTATATTAAGCCCTGTTTTCGATAATTTATAAATTACGCCAACAATCAGTCCCTCAATTATTGAAAAACAAAATATTCCTATCATCCCGAAATCCTGATAGAAAGGAGCAAGACAAGTATATACGTTTGTTGGAAGAGGTACTAATACAAAATCTTGAATTGTATCTACAACATTAACATTAAAACCAAGACCATGTAAAATGTTATAGAACGGACGCAAAGTTATCTCTCCCCACTGGCTGCTACTACATGGAGTAAGGAAGCTGAATGCTACAATAGACGACAATATATATACTACTAATATATTACCAAGTGCTTCGGCATCGGTATCTGTATCGTCTGTACCTCTCATTATATACATAATAGGAACCATTGCAACAAGGAACAAGCCGAAAAACATTATAGGTTTTAAAGAGATTTTCTTATTTGCATACAGTATATACAACCCTGAAAAGATATATGTAAGCAATGTTGTTTTTGACATTGTTGCAATAAAAAACAGCAAACAAAATACTATTACCAATGCTAAACGATATTTTCTTATCTTTGCTCTGTCAAGTTCAAGCATCAGCAATACATTTATTACATACACAAAATACCTCACTACGCCAAGCTGGTTCTCCTCTGGAGAGATTGCTTGTTCACGTAATGTTAGCATTAATTGGTCAGGTGATGACATAAGCATAGCATGTTGCACTGCTTTAAGTACTGCAAATGGCACCAATATCAATGTTAACAGCGTCAAGATATCTATATGCTTTTCGTATGGCAACCACGATGTTTTTTTATACGAAGGGAAGAAGCGGAATGCAAAATATGAGGAGAAAGATAAGCCTATCACCCAAAGAGCCAGTCCGTAAACAAAGTCGGGAGATATCGCATATAGTTCCTTTCGTACAAAAAGATATGATACCATTATTATTGTCCATATACCTATTGTAGCACTCCATGGCGACATAACCCCCCTTGTCTTTAAGGCAAAGAAAGCCATCATAATAATGAACAATATTATAAGTAATATAATTTCAGTTACCATATTATAAACTATTTATTCCAAATACCATGTGCCTTTCCTGTCATCAACATAGAATATTGTATTCTATTGCAT
>CAVKAH010000198.1:0-3174 GCA_963654095.1 Oscillospiraceae bacterium | reverse complement strand
GTCCTGCTTGGCTCACGCACAAAGACGATGTAGAGCATGTGGTAATTGATAAATCTTTCAATTTTATGTCTCCCACAAGTTGTCATAGTTGGTTTGAGGGTATGACCAATCTTACCAGTTTTGATGGTTTTGTCTATCTAAACACCTCAAACATAACCGACATGAATTCTATGTTCAAGGGCTGTACCTCTATTACTACGATTGACCTTAGCTCGTTTAACACAGCCAATGTTACCGATATGAGCTATATGTTTGCAGACTGTTCCTCGCTAACAACTATCTATGTTGACAAATTGTTCACCGTAGCTGACTATTGTAAAGGTGATGATATGTTTAAGAACAGTATTAAGCTCCCTAACTATGATGCCTCAAAAACAGGCAAAGAGATGGCTACTTTAGACGGATACTTCATCAAGAAATCTATCATGTGGGTGGAATATCAGGATAATACAAAGACAATGACATTCCACTACGATAGCAAAATGGATGATACAGAAGCTACCAGAAAGTTTAAGGTTAGTGACGCAGTGGGCGAATATCCGACATGGTATAATGGTAACTGCTATGAAGATGTAGAAAAGGTGGTGATTGACCCAAGCTTTGCAAATGCTCGTCCGACAACTTGCTATGGTTGGTTTGTCTTCATGCAAAAGCTTACTGCTATTGAAGGTATGGAATATCTTAATACGTCGGAGGTTACCGACTTGGGCTCTTTGTTCTGGTATTGCAAACAACTCTCAGAAATAGACCTCTCTCATATTAATACTTCAAAGGCAACAGATATTCAAGGTATGTTCGGTTTTTGTAATTCACTGAAAGCAGTGGATGTATCACATTTCGATACTCGCAACGTTACTTCTATGGCTGAAATGTTTAGAGAATGTAAATCCTTGTCAACACTTGATGTCTCGAACTTTAACACGGAGAAGGTAACTAATATGCAAAAGATGTTTGATAATTGTTGTACCCTCCAAACACTCGACCTATATAGCTTCGACACTAGTTCATTGACAAAATGCTCAGAGATGTTCAAAAGCTCATCACTTAGGAATATCTATGTGAGTGATAAATTCAAGATATCAGATGCATGTACAAGCGATAATATGTTCTATGATTGTAAGTGGTTGCCAAAATTCGACTACAATAATGTAAATGTAGGCGGTTCCATGGCAAACTATACTACTGGATATCTGCGGAAGAAATTCGGAAGTAATGGTGATGACATATTTAGTGCTCAAACTGCAACACTAACTATAGCAGACCTACAGCTCTCTGACGATAAACCATTTATGCTATACGAAACTTGCAAAGCTACGAAAGCTTCATACAGTCGCAGTATGACATCCAACTGGGGAACGCTCTGTCTTCCTTTTGACATAGCTGCTGTTGGTAATAGCACTTGCAGCTTCTACGAGTTTGAAGGCATTAACAATAATAGTATTATTCTTAAAGAGATAGAGAGTGGCACTATCGCTGCTGGTACACCAGTATTAGTAAAGAAGAAGGACGGTCAATCTTCTATAAGCTTTACAGCCTCTGATGTAGACCTTGCAACAGCCCCTGTAACCTCTGAAACTAACGATCATCTCGTTGGAACATTCAGTGGTGTGGTACTCAAAGACGATGCTAATAGCTACTTCATAGCAAAAGACCATTTCTACAGAGTTTCTGACTATAGCTCTAACAATGGCGTTAAGGTAAATCCTTTCCGTGCTTATCTACAATCAACGTCTTTCTCTCGTGCTCCAATGCTGCAGATAGATGCGGAAACTACAGGTATTGATGCCACAACAACACTCGTTGATAGCCTCAACAATTCCACAACCGAATGTTACGTTATTAACGGTCGTCGTATCGCAGGAGTACAGAAAGGCTTAAACATCGTTCGCCTCGGCAATGGCAAGACAATGAAAGTATTAGTTAAATAAAATATAACACTCTTAGTAGTTGCACCGTTATCGTAATGGTGCAACTACACCACAAAATATATAAATATCAAACAATGAAAAAGAAGACATACACCCGTCCGCAGACTAACATCATCTGTGTAGAAACCGAAGGCATTATCTGCAACTCTATTAAAGTAGAGATAAGTTCGCCAGATAACGTGCAGGAAGACGACAAGCCAGAACAAGATAAAAACACCGGCTTGTGGTTAGCAGAATAACAAGACTCATAACAAATACAATATTTACAGGCACATTACATTAACACAATATGACTCAAATGAAAACAATATTTACCATCAAGCCCTCACATAAATTTAGGATAACATTGTTGGCACTAATGTTTGCATTGTTAGCTTTGCCAACAAGTCTGTGGGCAGAAGAACAAGCCTATGTACACTTTAGTAATGACGGCAAGACCTTGACTTTCTATTATGATAGCAATAAGCAGGACAGCGATTATAGTATTAAAGACTACGTTGTTATTGGAAGTTATAACGATACAATACCTAAATGGTCTATAGACGAGAGGATTGAAGATGTTACCAAGGTGGTTTTTGATGCAAGTTTTGCTGACGCACGTCCTACAAAATGTAAGTATTGGTTTGGCCGTATGACGTCTCTAATTGATATTGAGAGCTTGAAGTATCTCAACACGTCTGAAGTTACCGACATGATGTATATGTTTGCTGCTTGTTCAAGTCTCACGTCTCTCGACCTTTCATCATTCGACACGCAGAATGTTACCGAAATGAGCTGTATGTTCGCTTCATGTGAGGCTCTCACGTCTATTAATCTTTCTTCATTCAATACATCGAACGTTGACGATATGTTTGGAATGTTTGCCTTTTGTCCAAGTCTCACATCGCTAGACCTTACATCATTCAATACCCCAAAGGTGGGTGAGATGGATAATATGTTCTCTGAATGTTCTTCACTCTCTTCAATATATGTGAGCGATGGCTTTGTGATATCCAACGATTGCTCAAGCAGTGGTATGTTTAAAGACTGCACCTCCCTACCAAGCTACGATGCTAATGAGACAGATGGGGATATGGCAAACTCTGATAACGGGTACTTCATAAAGATTGAAACAGGTGCTACGGCATGGGTTGGCTACGACGAGACTACAAAAACTCTCACGTTCCACTATGATGCACAACGAAATTCTGATAATAGCAATGCATACGATATCCCTACCAGTAATACCGACAGTCCTGCTTGGCTC
>CAVKAH010000197.1:0-3230 GCA_963654095.1 Oscillospiraceae bacterium | reverse complement strand
GTAAAAGAATAATTGTCTATATATGTATAAAGCAGCCGTATCCACACTGATACGGCTGCTTTTCTTTTCCTTACAAGTATTTATAGGTGTGTTCTAAAATCTTGGTGGTCTTCCACCACCGAAACCACCTCCGCCGAAGCCACCACCTGGAGGCGGCATATTCTTTCCTCCCCTATCGCCATCGAAATCAGGACCGCGACGTTCACCACGCTGTTTGTCGTGAGCCTCTTTACCACCAAACAGATTAAAGCGATATACAACATGTAGCATGGCATAGCTATTGATATTATTATAGTAGGTGTCGCTACGCTGCATGGCGTTCACGGTGCGACTGAAATTACTCATATTCTGCAGTATGTCATAAAACTGTATTGAAACGCTGAGAGCATTTCCTTTTAGGAAACTCTGACTAACCTGAGCATTCCATACGAGTTCATTAGTGTTTGCTGCTCCATCATATCCTCTGCGTGAATTCTCATGCAAATCGGTTGTTATACTCATATTCCACGGCAGGTAGAAATTGAAGTTTCCTCCGTAAGAGAACTGCCAAGTGTCAAGATTGTTGTTCGACTGCAGCAGGTTACGAGTGCGCATATAGTTTAGCGAGCCATCGATGCTTACGTCAAGCCAGTCTTTGCGATAACCAAAGCTCAGTTTCTCACCAACATTTGTTGTACGTGTTGTGTTCTTCTGAGAAACCTTACAGTTGCTTTGATTCAGATATCCCACATAATTATTATAATTGAACGTCGTAAAAGTATTAACATTCCATACACCGACAGAGTCAAGAGATGTGTTGAACATGAAAGCCATCGACGTATCCCAGTTGCCGTTGATGTTCTCAGGACGAGTAGTCTTTCCACCCGTCGTTTCATCATAAGTTACGGCATTGCTCACGCTATTGCGCACATTCTTGAAATTTATGAATGTCATTATTGCCGTTTGGTGCGATGTAAAGTAGGTGTTGTAGAACAGACGGAAGTTATTGGTAAACGAAGGTTTCAAACCAGGGTTACCTTTCTTTATATTCAGAGGGTCGCTATCGTCTGTTATATCCAGCAAGTCAGACATATCAGGTTGTGAAGTAGTACCGCGGTAATTTATGCGCAAGTTACTTGTCTTTGAGAATTTATACCTAAATTCGAAGGTAGGCGAAGCATTAACTACATTTCTCACAGTATCAGTATTCAGTCCTCTATACTGCTGAACAAACTTAGAAGTCTGAGGCTGAACCATAACTCCTGCATTAAGGTTAAACTTCTTCTTTATAACCTTAAAGCCAACTTGAATTTCATGTATATAGTTTTTATATTCAGAATACCTGCTTTGACTCTTGTCATAATAATAATCCAAGTCGTTGTCGAGTAATGCGAGATATGAGTTCCAGTTGCGGTATGCTGATGTTACACCTTCGAAGAAACTTTCTCCAAGATTACTAAAATCGTATGTAGAGCGGTCGCTTTTCTTATAGTTGTATGTAAATTTATAACTAAGCTGCAGGAAGGTGTATTTCCACAAAGGCTCGCTATATGTGAGCTGTACATCAGTTTTCCAATTCTTTGTAGGTGTATAATTATATCTGTTTGTCTGGTATGTGGAATCATTACCTAATCTGTCTTTCACTTGATACAGATGAACATTAGATAGCGAAAGACTATTGTTGGTGTTGTCAGAATAACTGATATTACCAACAAAAGTTATATTACGTCCTTTGGTGTTCAGCTTCCTGTTAATCTGCAACTTGGCACCTGCCGATTTACTCTCTGTATATGTAACAGAACGATTACTGCGATTGTTCACCATATATCCAAGTTCTTCCATCTGCGAAATTGCAGAACCGCTAAGCGGGTCAGACACATAATTATAAGGATTCTCAGCAAACGTTGCTGAATAACTATTGGTCAATCCATCGCTTGTTGAATAAGAGAATTGAGGACGCAACAAGATATTAGTCATTGAGTCTGGCGTCCATTCTATTCTTAATCTACCATCAAAGCTATCAGAGCGAGTAAAATTAATATTACTGCTGTTAGAGAATGCACCACTCTTATTTACGAAGTTTTCCGTTGATTGTGTTGTCCTCATGTCGCCATTAGAATGGTTCCAGCGAACACTACCATCGAGTTTAAACTTTTTCTTGTCATCATAATTAACGTTCAAGCCTAACATCTTCTTTGTGTTAAGTCCTTGCAACGAACCGCCCCAACGACCGCCCCCTCCACCTGGGAAGCCCATGTCATTAACGTTATTAGCATTTCCAAAGCCCATTATCCTTATCTTATCATAGAAGCCAGCCCCCATTATTTTTTCGGCATATCTGCTATGAGTACCTACGGATAGGTCGGCATTGCCGAACACACCCTTGTTCATACCTTTCTTTATGCCGAAGTCCAAGACGGTTTCCTCTTCACCATCATCAATTCCTGTAATCTTGGCAAGGTCGCTCTTCTCATCGTATGCTTTTACCTTATCAATAATAGAGGTCGGGATATTCTTCATGGCAGTCTTGGTATCGCCAGTCATAAACTCCTTGCCATCAAACAATATCTTCTTAACCTCCTTTCCATTTATGGTTATCGTACCATTGTCATCAATTTGTGCTCCAGGTAATTTCTTTACCAATTCCTCTACCACCGAACCCTCAGGAGTGCGGTATGCAGAAGCATTATATATAAAGGTATCTTCTTTTAGTGTTACCTTTGCAGCCTGACCTAAAACCGTAGCACCTTTAAGCATTATGGCATCGGCACCGAAAACTACATTTCCGAGATTTACATTGGGGTTCTTCTCTGAAACAGTAACGTTCTTACAAACATTCTTATAACCAACACTTGAAAACCGTAGTATATATTTACCTTTTTCAGGTAAGTTTATAGAGAACTTACCGTTCTCGTTTGTCAGTGTTCCTTTAATGAATGTGCTGTCTTGTTTAAGCAACTGTACCGTTGCCATATATACGCCGTCTTTCGTATCACGGTCAACGAGAATACCTTCTACTCTCATTTCTTGCGCCACGGCACATATAGAAACAAAAGCAAAAAGCAACATCAAACCTAATTTTTTAATTCTTATAACCATCTATATCTCTCTTATTTTTTTACTATATTATAAATCGCAATCTGAAAAGATTATATCAAAATAGATATTGAAACAACGAATGTATTTCATAAGTCTACAATTAATAAGACCCTCAAAGTAACAAATTGTTTATAACTCTTGCAAGTTAAATA
>CAVKAH010000196.1:0-3271 GCA_963654095.1 Oscillospiraceae bacterium | reverse complement strand
AACCTTGGCAAGGTTGTGCTCTACCAACTGAGCTATTTCCGCCTTTAAACATCGCTTACAAAGACAAAATTTCTTATTAGCAATATGCATTTCTCTAAATGCGGTTGCAAAGGTAAAGAGTTTTATTATAACCGCCAAACTTTTATGTCTTTTTTTTTAGAAAAAGTGCATTTTCCTATATATAAACCTTAATCCATTCTGTTTTTATAGTCTTTGTATCCATATTCACGCAACATTTCCAATTCTCCATTCTCACGCAAAATAGCCAATGAAGGATGCGAAACACCATTAAACATATTCGTTTTTACAGTTGTATAATGTATCATATCCTCAAAAATCAAAGTTTCTCCAATATTTAATTCATGGTCAAATTGCCATGCTCCCATATAATCACCCGACAAACAACTATTGCCACCTATTCTATATATATAAGAAGATGAATATTTCTTTTTATCCCAAACAGCTCCATCATCCAACGACTGCGCTCCTCGAATTGAAGGTTGATATGGCATTTCAAGACAATCTGGCATATGACAAGTAAAACTAACATTAACAATAGCAGTCTTTACACCCTGGTTTTCCACCACATCTACAACCTGCGCCACAAGCACCCCTGTCTGCCATGCAAATGCACTCCCTGGCTCCATAATAATTTTAATATTAGGATATCTCTTATGAAACCCATTCAATGTATCAATCAACAGTTGCACATCATAATCCTTACGTGTCATAAGATGACCTCCGCCAAAATTAATCCATTTTAATTGCGTGAACCATCTTGAAAATTTATCTTCAATATGGACAAGTGTTCTTCGAAAAATATCTGCCCCACTCTCACAATGACAATGACAATGGAAACCATCTATTCCCTCAGGAAGGACTTTCGGCATATCATCAGCCAACACACCAAAGCGCGAACCCTTGGCACACGGATTATAAAGTTCGGTTTCAATCTCTGAATATTCCGGATTTATACGAAGGCCCAAACTTACAGAAGGATTAGATTTTTTTACTCGTTGAACCATTCTCCTATATTGCGATAGACTATTAAAAGTAATATGACTTGAAAACTTAGCAATATCATCGATTTCATAGTCTGTATAAGCTGGAGAATACGTATGTGCAGGTGATTTGAATTCTTCAAAAGCCAAACGTGCTTCTGAATAAGAACTTGCTGTTGTAGAATTAATATATTCACGAAAAATCGGGAATGTCTTCCATAAGGCAAACGCCTTGAAGGCAAGAATAATCTCAACATTGGCTTTCTCTGCAACAGATCTGATAAGTTTCAAATTGTCTCTTAACAAAGCTTCTTCAACAATATAAGCTGGCTTATTTAAACTCTCGAATATATTTATTTTATCTTTCATTATTTAAAGCTTATCAAATTAAAAGTAAAAATGCTATGCAAAGATAAAGTTTTATAGTTGCAAAATTGTATTATTAACAGAAAATTAATACTTTTGCATCTGAATATAAGTATATACACAATGAAGCTTGTTATAATGACAAAGACCACATTCTTTGTGGAAGAAGACAAAATACTGACAACGCTCTTTGAAGAAGGGATGGAAAACTTGCATATTCATAAGCCAGGTTCCTCACCTATGTATTCAGAACGTTTACTCTCTTTGTTGTCAGAAAGCTATTATCGGAAGATAACAGTACACGATCATTATTACCTAAAAACAGAATATAATCTCGGCTCTATACACATAGACGATCCTGCAAGCCCTGTTCCCGAAGGCTATAAGGGAAAATATAGCAGAACATGCACAGAATTATCCCAGTTAAAAGAACTCAAGAAAAAATCAGAATACGTTTTTCTCAAAGGAATATTTGATAGCTTATCAGAACAGGAAAACAAAGCAAAATATTCTATTGCCGAACTAGAAAGAGCTGCACACGACGGACTAATCGACCGCCATGTATATGCTATGGGAGGTATGAATCTGGAAAACATACGAATGATAAAAGATTTAGGATTCGGAGGAATTGTAATATGTGGAGATTTATGGAATAGATTCGACATTCACAACGAAATAGACTACAAGCGTTTAATCAACCATTTTGAAAAATTGCGCAAGTCTATATCATAAGATAACAAACTAAAAGATAAGAAACATCACTAACAAATAAAACAACTAAAAGATGAGTGAGAAAAACTCTTTCATGGTATTCTCAGGAACTAACACCAGGTATCTTGCAGAAAAGATATGCCAAAGTCTGGGATGTCCTCTTGGAAATTTAGTCATTACAAAGTTCTCTGACGGAGAATTTGCAGTATCGTATGAAGAATCCATTCGCGGAAAAGATGTATTCCTCGTACAAAGCACATTCCCAAATTCAGACAACTTGATGGAACTATTACTAATGATTGATGCAGCCAAACGTGCTTCCGCAAAGACGATTAATGCCGTAATTCCATATTTCGGATGGGCACGTCAGGATCGTAAAGACAAACCACGTGTTAGCATCGGTGCAAAATTAGTAGCAGACCTCCTAAGCGTTGCAGGAATTGATCGTCTGATAACGATGGACTTACATGCTGACCAAATTCAAGGTTTCTTTGATGTACCAGTCGATCATCTGTATGGTTCTGGAGTAATACTCCCATACCTACAAAGCCTACATCTAAAGGACATCGTAATAGCATCACCTGATGTTGGCGGAAGTAAAAGAGCAAACACTTACGCCAAATATCTTGGATGTCCACTCGTTTTATGCAATAAAACAAGAGCACGCGCAAACGTTGTTGAAAGCATGCAGATTATCGGTGATGTGAAAGACAAAAACGTTGTTATCATCGACGATATGGTTGATACAGCAGGAACAATAACCAAGGCTGCCGATATAATGAAAGCAGCAGGAGCAAAGAGTATCAGAGCGTGTGCATCCCACTGCGTAATGAGCGGTCCAGCAAGCGAAAGAGTACAAAACTCTGCTCTTGAAGAAATCGTCTTCACAGATTCCATACCATATTCTCTACGTTGCGCAAAAGTTAAGCAGCTCTCTGTTGCTGACATGTTTGCAGAAACAATAACAAGAGTTGTTAATAACGAAAGCATTAGCGATCAATATTTAGTATAAGACAATACTAAGAATATATATCAAAAGAGGGTGTGTCAGTTTTGACCACCCTCTTATAATATATATCCTAGAAATAGAACGAAGATCTAAAATTTTGGGCAGATATACCCAAAAAAGATGAAAATAAATTTTCAATACTACGAATCTCCTTGTGGAGAACTGGTCTTGATGTCTGTCGGCG
>CAVKAH010000195.1:0-3276 GCA_963654095.1 Oscillospiraceae bacterium | reverse complement strand
AAGAAAATCTCGTGGTCGGAATATAAAAACTTCTTTATTACTGGAAAAATATTCTCGGTTGTAACGCCGATATTACCTTTTTGTGCCATAATATTTTTGTTTTTGATTAATTTATAAGTTATACTTGTGATATAAAAGTATCATTGTGTGTTTTACAAAAAGTATGCCAAAACATACCATAGTGTTAATCATGAAATATGACAGCCCTCAATGTTGTCCTAAATAAATTATGGACAACATTGGTTTTAACCCGTGATAAAGAACCAATTGCCTCCTCCTTATGATAAAAATCATAGGGAAAGAGGCAACCGTAGATGTCGCTTGTATGTATTATTCTAATGCTTGCAATAGGCATAGGAGCATTAAAGAATAGTGTTATCCTATCTTTGTAAGCTGCAAGCTTGATATTTTACCATCAGAATCGATGTGTCCCTTTACACGATACTGATTGAATTTATCCTTGTTTGAGTCGATATTGCTAACGGATTCGTCTACTGTAAAGTCTACATCATACTCGTAATTGCCGTCGCCCATATCCTTTTTCTGTATTTTGTAATCACCGTTAGCACGCCAGGTCAAGGCTCTAACGTCCTCTTTATACAGTTTATGAAGGAATGTTATAACATCCTGTTTCGTGGCATTAGAGTTGGTAAGGAAGTGCAACTCGCTGCTAACAGCCGATGTTATACCCATCTCATCATTATTGTTGATACTACGGAAGAACTGCTGGAAAACACTGCTAACCAGTTGTTTATCCTCACCGCCCACTGTCGTGGCATCCAGCTTGTCTAGATTTTCTTGAGCTTCAACAACATATTCTCCGTCGTTATGCTCAGAGAGATATGCCTGATAAGCCTCTGCTGTGTTCTGTCGTTTGCATGCAGCCCAGTCTATAGAGTCTATCTTATGTAGGGCTTCTGCTTTATGCAAGCTGTTCGGATGACTTTCCAAATATTGCTGCAAAGCCACCTTTGAATTGCTTACAAGTGCATTTGTCCATTCTGCATCGTTAGCCTTGAGTATTTCAAGATGTGCCTGAATGGAGTCGATGTGCTCCTGTGGGGCGTCCTTAAAGCTATCCAGATAGTCTTGCAAGACAGCAGGATCAGTGCTATTCATTGCGTTTATGTATGCCGTTTGCTCGTCGCCGTGCAGCGCATTTGATGATGAAGCGTACCACAAACCGCCACCTACAAGAATAATCAACGCCACAATCACCGTTAGAATCATATTCTTGTTGCTCTTCTTTTCCTGTTGTTGTACGTTCTGACTGCTATAAGTATTTGGCTTACTGTTTGGCTGCGCCATTGGTCGCTGTGCTTGCGGTGCTGCATTAGGTGCAGTGTGGCAGGCTGGACATACCGTCAGGTCTTTCAGATACACCTCACCGCAATGAGGACACTTAATAATGTTGTCTTTGATTTTCACTCCACATGTAGGACATACCTCTGCCTTATCGCTAATCTGGTGTCCACATTCAGGACATTTTATTATTGCCATAATATTATGTTTATTTAGTATAATGAAGATGTATTAGTTATCGTTTTTCTTTGTAAAGATACATGGGCGGCTAATGATGCCTAAACCTTATTTCCCTCATGCTATGTCTGCCCATAAACCTACTCTTGTCGACAAAGGTGTTTATGCCGTTAATTCTGCCTTTTGCCGTATATTGCCACATGTCGTAATCTCTATTGTCGGCAAGTTTCGGGGTACGCGACGAATATTGCGCAATCATCAGTTTGTATTCGTCAACCTTACCCTGCAGATATTTGTTGTAGAAATTTGTTCCTGTGTAGAGTAGGGGTTTCTGGCGATATTCCTTCTCCACGAGCGAGAGAAATTTCATCAAGGAGTCGCAAAACTCCTCTGTTCCCAAACCGCCATTCGTCTCAATGTCAATCATAGGCAGTAAGTCCTGATCGCCTGGACGACACTGCGACTTGAAGTTATCTATCTGTTGCTGAAGGTCGGCTTTAGGTCTGAAAAAATGATACGACCCAACTTTCAACCCATATCTGTGAGCCAGTTCGATGTTCTTTTTATATGTGGGGTCTATTCTCGTACTTCCTTCGGTGGCTTTCAGATACACATACGCCATCTTACTATTGTCTCCTACGGCTTCCCAAAACACCTCTCCTTGATAGTGGCTTAGGTCTATGCCGTGGATATGGCGACAGGTGTCTTCACACTGCACGTATGATTCCGCCGTCTGCGCACATGCGTTTTCTGCTGTAAATGCCAAAAAAAGGATGAAAATATATCTAATTAGTCCATTTATACTCATAATCTGCAAAGGTACTCTATTCTATGTGTAGAGCAAAATAAATTATAATAATTTAGTTATTCCTCAATTTCCGAAAGACTTCTTATTATAGTTGACGTAGCCTTGCATAGAGACTCTGAACGTGAATATCCTCTGAATTTTATGCTGTTTCTTATATTATATTTACTGAATTGCCTCTCCAATTTATTTGCTCTATATACTCTGAAGAGCGACTCATCCGTAAGTTGCCTTGCCTTTTTGTCAAACTTCTTGACGTACGGGAACTCGGATTCTTCAAAGTGGAACACCGATGTAAGAATGCTTGCCTGTAGAGATGCCATCTTTTTGAATTTCAGTTTCTGCAGCCAAGCCTCAAGTTTCACGTAGTCAACATACTGTCCTTTTGTCCTCAAAAATACTCCTAACTCAACGATACCCCTAAGTCGGATGCCACTTCTAAGTATAATATTCGTGTTCTGAAGTATCACCGACAACAGATCAAGTGATATCTTCGATGTGTCAATACTATGTCTTTCTTTGTAAACAATATCCTTCAGCAGAAACCTTTTCAATGGATAACTCAACTGCTGAGAGTCGATATCTGTTATATTGAACACTGTATTTATGTTGTCCGAGTTGCTGAATGTGGTCTTTGCAAACAATTCTTTTTGCTCTTTAGGGATATTCGTCCTCGCATCGTCCTCATGGCGCACGATACCTTTATATATATAAGGAGCCACATCCTCTATCTCAGCCAGCTTGAAAAGTATATTCCATTTAAAGGCAGACATAGGTTCTACCATCTGCTGCTGCGAGAATGCGCCCTCCGCAAGAAGTGCTATCAGGTTGTTTATTATCGTATTCATCCTTATGTAATGTATTGCTTATAGGCGTGTTCTAAAAATTCCACGCATTATTAAATTCTATTTTGACGGATATACTCTTTGTGTCTTTTTGCTTTTATCCGGCATCTTTTTCGTCCTTCTTCAGTCGCATAGCCCGCTATGCTC
>CAVKAH010000194.1:2489-3457 GCA_963654095.1 Oscillospiraceae bacterium | reverse complement strand
ATTTATTTGCAAACATGCTTATAATACTTGAATCTCTTTTGTTCCTTCTTTTATTACCTGCGCTTCACTGTGAATGGCATCTCTATCTTATGCTTATGAAATGAACCGTCTGTAACAGTAAAAACCAAGGTCGAAGGCACGTCCTGCGCAGGGTTGTTAGCATCGTCAGTCTTGAGTGCTTTGAAATTGATTGTTGTTGTTTTTTCAGATTCGTTTCTGGTTACAGAAGCTTTGAAGTAGTCTTCTTTACCTGTTGCTTTCGAAATCAACTGTACATCAACATACAGGTACCTTTTGTTGCTTCCTGAGGATAAAAGGAAGTTCAGCGTATTTCCAAGCTCTTCATTGTAGATTTTATTGGTTCCTTTGATGTAGTTCAGTACAGACCATGTTTCACCAGTGCCAGGCTTAGATACGTCTGATGTAACGTGCTGGGTGCCATCGCCATAGGTGAGGTAGTTTACGTCTTCGTATGTGGAAGCTGATGCTTTCAGCTTTTCCCATGTGTATGTCTGTACATTTTCGGCGAGGGGGCAGGCAAGAGTAGTCTTGAAGGTTTCAAGAACCACCATGTAGTTGTTGGACTTGTCTGAATACCCGTCTTTTTCCTTGTCGGAACTGATGTTGCCAAAGTTATAGCTGATGGCAGTATCGTACGTCCTGTTGAACCAGTCGTAACTCTTGTTGAACCATGTTTGATCATAACACCACAAGATACCTTTATTCAACGCCAACAGCGCAGAAAGTGTCGTAATAGAGTTAAAGTTCATAACATAGTAAGGGTCATTATATGGGTAATTGTTTAGAGGACCTTCCTCTGCCATATTTAAATAACGAAAAATTGCTTTCTTACCCCAATCAGTCTCGTTGTTTAGAGTAGTACTACCATTAGGTCGCATATAGGCAGTATATACGCCGTTTACCAACTGGTTTTCTTTCCAAGTGTATGATTTGTTGATCAAAGTTGC
>CAVKAH010000194.1:0-2479 GCA_963654095.1 Oscillospiraceae bacterium | reverse complement strand
GCTCCAATATGCGTTTGGACTGTAGCCTCCCCATGCATATGTGCCAGCAAAGGCGGGATACATATAAGCAGTATATATTCCGTTTACTAACCGATTTTCTTTCCAAGTGTATGATTTGTTGATCAAAGTTGCAGCATTTTCCTTTGTAGGCATCTTCTTGGTAAGAGAAACCTGAAGGGTATTCTTGTTGTTAGTGATGGTACCCTTTGCATTACTTTCGTTGGTCCAGTTGCTGATGTTTGAACCACTCAAAGAGAACTTCACGTACTTGACCTCACTGTCCTTTGTCGCTTTTGTCTTGCCCTCGGCATCTTGGGCATATTCCACGTTAAGGGTTACCTGATGGTTGGCAGTATCCGTAACCACGACAGTCTTTTGGCTAATGATGGACGGCGTTTGTTGGTCGTCTGCATCAAGTAAATCGGCTGTTATTTTTGTCCAGCCGCTTTCCATCTTCTCATAGCCAGTGCAGTTCATGTCGGCGGTAACAGAGGCTTGCTTGGTTTCTTTTGTAACATACAGGGTGAAGCAATTGCCATACTGGTTGTAGTACTTGCCATTGTGGTTGACGGCGAAGATGCGGAATGGTATGCTTAAATCTGTCTTTGATGCGTTATCTTTGATGGTAACCTTGATGTGAGCCTTGCCAGCACCGTTGCTGACGGCTACAATCTGATTAAGTCCCTCGATGGGGTATGCGCTCCACTCTACGTTGCTGCCGAGCTTCTTGTCGCCAACTATATAGAAACAGTCTATCTTGTCTTTGACAGCATCGCCTGCGAAGCTGATTTCGATGTCTTCTCCGTTATTGGAAGAGATGTAATCTGTGGATGCTCCTGTTGCTGTATATTCCTTGCAATCGCGTAAGTCATTACCCTTTACGGTAATGCCTGTTTTTTCTGTTGAAGATGCGTTGTAAGTTGTTTCCTGGAATTGTTCACCTTTACCCACGGTCAATTCGTAGTCAGAAACCACATAGCGGTCGGCAGCATCCTTGGCACTCTCAGCCTGTGATGCTGTATTGTTGATGGCAACGGCAAAAAGGATGGACTTATCTTCGCTGCCCACCTTTGTAGTCTGCGCTATCTCACTCTCTACATTTACGTTTGCCTTAGGCTGCAATGTGACCTTCCATAGGCCAGAGCCTATGCTTGCACGAGATGTTGTTTCTTCGCTATTTGTCTTGGCGGCTTTAGTGAGTTGCTCGTCATACTTTTCCACCTTGGTAATCTCGAGCAAGGAGTCGAGAGTCTCACCCTTGGAGTTCACGAGTTTAATCATGCTTGGGGTGATATTGGCGTTCACGGGGTTTACCTTTACCAATATCTCTGTGGGGAAGATGAGCTGGGCATCTTTTTGGTATGTCTTGGTAGTTTTTGCGCTGTATGAGTTCTGGGGACTTGCGTCGTCTTTTTCTTCTTTTCCGAAGGTGAGGTCTTCTGCAACTTTACCGTAGTCGAACTTCAGGTCGCTGGCGAACTTCGTGCCGTTGCCAGTTACGATGCTAACCTCGGTGACAGCTGTATAGAGGGCATTGACCACAATCTTATAGTTGTCAATCTCCTTCTTTAAGTCTCCTATGCTCATACCAGCTTCGTTGAGGCGAGCGTCTATATCTTCGAAATAAGCAGAGATGATGTAGAGTATATTGTCGATTTCCTCAGCCGTGTAGTAGTCAGCCTTGGCGTCGGTCCACTGCTTGACGGCTTTCGTGAGCTCGTCCGACAATTCCTTGTTCTTGGCGAGAGCGGAAGCAGCGGAGTCGGCTGCAGCCTTGTTGGCTTTCTGGAGGTTGAGGATCTCCGTATCGGTCACCGTACCGGCATTGGCGAGAGAGTCGATCCTCTTCGTCGTAGCCTTTGAGTTTGTGCTGATGGTTCCTTCCAACGTCTTGAGAGCATTGTCGAGATTCGAGATGTTGGCAGCATTGGCATCGATATCCTGTTTTGCTTTGTCGGCAGTAGCCGTGCTGCTGGCGATGGCAGCCTCCACCTGTGCCTTCAATGTCTGGACATCGGTGGCAAGAGACGCCTTGTCAATTTGTGCTTGCAGGTTATTGATGTCATCGGTGTAATCCTTGCAAGACGTAAAGGTGCTCACGGAGAACGTTGCGAGTACAGCTATCATCAGTGTGCTTAAATACTTACTTTTCATATGTTATGGTTTAATTACTAATTTTTAATTTGCAAACATACTTAAATTTCCTGAAACTTGCATCGTTCTTTCCGTTATTTTTTGCTAAAAGAGCCAAAATGCATTGATTTTTTAATATTTCCTATCTCTGCAAGGGATTTCGCTGATACATTATTATATATGATTTCGCCAATCAAATATTCCTTTTTACCTTTCCCAAAAACTGCACAGTCGAAAGACGTGTGCGCATTTTTAGTGAAATCAACATTAATTTAGTTTAAAACTTAGGGAATTATTTTTAGAGTTATCATTATTTTTCGTAATTTCGCCAAACGAAAGTTTTGGA
>CAVKAH010000193.1:0-3484 GCA_963654095.1 Oscillospiraceae bacterium | reverse complement strand
GTAGCGTGATGCGCCTGAAGGACGAAAACTACGAACTTAGCGGTATCGTGAAGAGCTACAACCTGAGAGGCTTCTCGTTTAGAGAATTCTTAAATCTGCAAACTGGCAACAACTTTAAATCTTATTCACTTGAAGATATTATAGAAAACCACGAACATATCGTAAGAGAGATTTTGCCTTACGTTTCTCCACTGAAATATTTTCAAGACTATTTGCATCATGGGTATTATCCGATATATAGAGAGCATCGCAATTATTCGGAAAATCTGTTGAAGACCATGAATATGATGACGGAGGTGGATATTCTGTTTATCAAGCAGATAGAGCTGAAATATCTGGAAAAGATTAAAACGCTGTTTTATCTGCTTGCCGTAAACGGAACGAAAGCTCCAAATATAAGTCAGCTTGCTAACGACATACAGACGAGCCGTGCCACGGTGATGAATTATATCAAATATCTTGCAGATGCACGACTGATAAATATCGTTTATCCCGTAGGGCAGTCGTTCCCCAAGAAACCACCAATGGTAGTGGTGCATAATCCAAACCTGATGTATGCCATATATCCGGTAAACGTAGAAAAGCAGCAGGTGATGGAGAACTTCTTCCTAAATGCTCTGTGGAAAGACCACAAGGTTAATGTGGGAGAAAAGAAAGGCACCTACGTGGTTGACGAGAAATATACTTTCCGTGTGTGTGATGCCACAAAGCAAACGAAGCCGCGGATGTGTGTAGACACCATCAGCGCACGGTATAATACGGAAATAGGACAAGGCAAGATGTTGCCACTATGGCTACTGGGTTTCCTGTATTGATACATGTATAATATAAGGTAATACCTATTTATATAAGATATAAGTAAAAAATACATTCAAGAAAAAGACTATTCAGAAAAGAATATACGAAAATATATTTGATACATTAACATTAATATTTTATCAAAATGGCTAAAGAAAAAAAGTTTATCACTTGTGATGGTAACGAGGCTGCCGCTCACGTGAGCTATATGTTCTCTGAGGTAGCTGCCATTTATCCTATCACACCGTCATCTCCAATGGCGGAGCACGTTGACGAGTGGGCTGCAAGAGGTCGCAAGAACATCTGGGGTCAGACTGTTAGCGTACAAGAAATGCAGTCTGAGGGTGGTGCAGCAGGTGCTGTACATGGTTCTCTACAGGCTGGTGCACTTACAACAACATTCACCGCTTCACAGGGTCTGTTGTTGATGATACCTAATATGTACAAGATTGCAGGTGAGATGCTTCCTTGCGTATTCAACGTTTCAGCTCGTTCGCTCGCTACACAGTCATTGTGTATCTTTGGCGACCACATGGACGTTATGGCTTGCCGTCAGACAGGCTTCGCAATGTTCTGCTCAGGTTCAGTACAGGAGGTTATGGACCTTTCAGCTGTTCCTCACCTCGCTACATTGAAGTGCGACATCCCATTCATCAACTTCTTCGATGGTTTCCGCACATCACACGAGTATCACAAGATTGAGTGTCTCGATCAGGACGAAGTAGCTAAGTTGGTAGACCCAGCTGACATCAAGCGTTTCCGCGACCGTGCTCTTACTCCAGAGCGTCCTGTAACACGCGGTACAGCTGAGAACCCAGAAACATTCTTCACACACTGCGAGTCGCGCAACGAATATTATGACAAGCTCCCAGAGGTAGTAGAACACTATATGCAGGAGCTCGGCAAGATTACAGGTCGTGAGCACCACTTGTTCGACTATTACGGAGCTGCCGACGCAGAGCGCGTAATCATCCTTATGGGTTCAGCCACAGAGGCTGCTCGCGAGGCTATCGACTATCTTACAGCTAAGGGTGAGAAGGTTGGTATGGTTAGCGTACACCTCTTCCGTCCATTCAGCGTTAAGCACTTGATAGCTGCCGTTCCAAAGTCATGCAAGAAGATTGCTGTTCTTGACCGTACTAAGGAGCCTGGAGCAGATGCAGAGCCATTGTATCTTGACGTTAAGAATGCGTTCTATAATGTTGAGAACAAGCCAGTTATCGTAGGTGGTCGTTACGGACTCGGTTCAAACGATACTACACCTGCTAAGATTATCTCTGTATTCAACAATCTTGCATTGCCAGAGCCAAAGGATCACTTCACAGTAGGTATCATAGACGACGTTACATTCACATCTCTGCCATTGGTAGAGGAAATCCCAATGGGTGGTGAAGGTATGTTCGAGGCTAAGTTCTACGGACTCGGTGCTGACGGTACTGTAGGTGCTAACAAGAACTCTGTAAAGATTATCGGTGATAATACAGACAAGTATTGCCAGGCATATTTCTCTTACGACTCTAAGAAGTCAGGTGGTTTCACATGTTCTCACCTACGTTTCGGTGATCACGAAATCCACTCTACATATTTGGTAAATACTCCAAACTTCGTAGCTTGCCACGTTCAGGCTTATCTACACATGTACGACGTAACACGTGGTTTGCAGAAGAACGGTACATTCCTCTTGAACACAATCTTTGATGGACAGGAGCTTGTTGACTTCATGCCTAACAAAGTAAAGCGTTACTTCGCACAGAACAACATCACCGTTTACACAATCAACGCTACTAAGATTGCTCAGGAGATCGGTCTCGGAAACCGTACCAACACTATCCTCCAGAGCGCATTCTTCCGTATCACAGAAGTTATCCCAGTAGACCTCGCTGTAGAGCAGATGAAGAAGTTCATCGTTAAGTCTTATGGCAAGAAGGGTGAGGACGTTGTAAACTTGAACTACAAGGCTGTAGACCGTGGTAACGAGTACAAGCAGTTTACAGTAGACCCAGCATGGGCTAACCTCCCAGACGATGAGGCTAAGCAGGATGACGCTCCAGCATTCGTTAAGGAGCTCGTTCGTCCTATCAACGCACAGGCAGGCGACTTGCTCAAGGTTTCTGACTTTGTTAAGCATGGCACAATCGATGGTACATGGCAGAACGGAACAGCAGCTTATGAGAAGCGTGGTGTAGAGGCATTCGTTCCTGTATGGAACTCAGAGAACTGTACACAGTGTAACAAGTGTGCATTCGTTTGTCCTCACGCAGCTATCCGCCCATTCGTTCTTACAGACGAAGAGCTTGCTGGCTTCAACGGAGACACTCTCGAGATGAAGGCCCCTGCAACAATGAAGGGTATGCACTTCGTTATCGAGCCATCACCACTCGACTGTCTTGGATGCGGCAACTGTGCTGATGTATGTCCAGGCAAGAAGAACAAGGAAACTGGTGAGGTAGAGAAAGCCCTCAAGATGGTTCCTTACAACCCAGACGCTAAGGAGATGATCGATTTGGCAGCAGGTTGGAACTATCTCGTTAAAGAGGTTAAGACAAAGCAGGATTTGGTAGACGTTAAGTCTAACCCAAGAAACTCACAGTTTGCTACTCCATTGTTCGAGTTCTCAGGTGCTTGCTCTGGTTGTGGTGAAACTCCATACGTTAAGTTGGTTGCTCAGCTCTTCGGTGATCGCCAG
>CAVKAH010000192.1:1143-3515 GCA_963654095.1 Oscillospiraceae bacterium | reverse complement strand
ATATTATATATATAAGTATATATAAGATAGTAGTAGAAGTAAGCAATAACAAAAAAAGTTCAGCTTAGATAACAATAAGAACGAGTTTAGGGAACAAAAAAAATCCCTTATTGAGGCTTTACATTATTCCTCAACAAGGGATTATCGAATATTAGGATGAAATTAGACCTATTAGTCTATGATTATTTTACGTACATCTTCTTTCCGTCTACTACATATACTCCAGCTACAGGCTTACCACTAACACGGATACCGCTAAGTGTGTAAACCTCGTGGTTTACTGCATCTGTTGCAGAGATACTGTTGATACCAGATTCTGAGTCAAACTTAAGAGTATATACAGTTACGCTCTGTGGGTTGACAGCTATATCGCTACCAGACACTGTGATTTCTATTACGTTCTTATCGGCAGAGTAACTACTAACTACTGTAGCTCCAGCACCCTTCTTCTCGTATGTTACTCTATCAATATAATCAAATGCATCGCCTTTAAGAGTATATTCTGTCTTCTCAGGAGAGAAGCTTTCAATTGTCTTACCATCAACCTTCAAATCTGTCAAAGCGTGATAATAGATGAGTTTCAAGTCATCAAGATCGAGCTGATCACCATAAGAAGCACCTGGAACAGGGTTAGTTGTTGCAGAAGCAAGCATATACTGCTTTCCTAAAGGAGCATCGCCAACGTAGTTGAAATCACCAGTAAACTTTGTCCATTCCTCTGTTGCAGGGATAATAACATACGCAGAACCTACCTTGTCTGCTGCAAGTTCTTCAACCTCAGGGTCATGGAAAGCAGCGTCTGTATGTAGGATTAGCTGTACACGACCATTAAGTGCAGGCTCTGTCTTGCCCTCTGCTTTTTCCTCGTCAGTCAAGGCTTTTACAGTGCCAGGAGTAAAGCGAGCATAAACCTCGAATGCATCTGGGCGACCAGCGAATGGCAAGTTGCCATTAACATCTGTACGGTCTGTGAAGTTGAAGTTAGCTGCATCTGTTGGATCAGTGCTACCCATATTTATCTTACCAGTTGTAAGATTACCATTAGCGTATGCTATATAAAGATCCTTAGAGGTAATACGAACACCATTACCGCTATGTCCTTCTATCTCCTCTGGTAGTGGAGACGCAGAAGCAAATGATGCCCACAGTCCTGCTGCAGTATCGAATGAGTTCCATCCCTCAGAGAGTTTTGGTGTCTCATCGCTAGTCCAAGCCTCGAAATCTGAGTTAGGTATCTGATAAACAGCATCCTTACTCTTGCCCTCGAAAGTAATTGTATATACGGTTGTGGCATAGTTATCTCCGCTTACAGTTACTGTCAGCTTGTTATTATCGCTATCATAGCTTGTCTCTACAGTAGCATCTGTATTTGTTTTTGTCAGAGTATACGAAACCTCGTCGGCATAGTAGTTACCTGTTGCAGTGTAATCTGTTGACTTGCCGTTAACCGCAATAAACTCATGGTCAGCCACTTTAAGAGAAGAAAGAGTAGCCTGAGGCTTGTTATACTGTATTGTATAAACTGTTATAGCATCAGGATTTGTCTCGGCATCATAGTCTTCAGCCTTTACAGTGATGACATACTGGCAAGTTTTCTCATCGAATCCTGCCTCAACAGTAGCACCTGCACCTTTCTTTGTATACTTTACCTCTGTCCAGAAATCATCGTACGTTGAATTTACAGTATAGTTATATGTTTCTGGATCGAAATCCAAATCCGCATCAAAGCCGTCATTGTCTGTAGCCGTAAGTGAAGACAGAGCGTGATAGTATACGAGTTTTACGTTGTCGATGGTAAGAGTATTATTTGCAACGATACCGCTTTGCTCACCGAAATAGTTTGTTGCAGAGAAGATAACGTTGATATTCTCTACCTTAGCCTTCTCATTTCCTTCTGAATAGGTAAATGGTACGACAGCCGTCTTCCACTCTCCTGCTGCAGTAGCCTCTGTGATTGGGTATTCAAGGTTAGCAACGAGAGTAGCCCCGTCGGTCTTTGACACCTCACCACCCGTAGCAGTAGTCATGCCAAGGATATTGCGGTCGCGGTTTTGCATGTCTACTTTCGTAGTAGTTCCATAAGACCAAATACCTACAGCTGTATTTCCAGGAACATCCTTCTGTGTCCATGTTCCGTTCCACAGATATGCTACGACAGTTGCCTGTTCATCTGTTCCGTTAGAATTATCTCTTTGATACTCGAAAGAAATGGCATCTGGATGATACGTAAATGCCTTTCCGCCAAACACGCCACCATCAGAATTACGAATAGTTGTCATTTTTGTTTCAGCAGTAGCCCATGGAGTTCCGAGAGAGATATATCCTGGTACGTTTATTTTTAATACATTCGAGATATTTTTTAGCTGCACCGC
>CAVKAH010000192.1:0-1078 GCA_963654095.1 Oscillospiraceae bacterium | reverse complement strand
CCGCATAATTAGCAGGCTCACCTTCGGCAGATCTTGTAATACGACTGCCGACCTCTCCTGCGGCTACGACATGTGCCATGTGCCATCCTTGTGGCTGTGTTCCCTTCTTGGTAGTATTCCCCTCACTATTCCAAGGAATACAATCCTCCCATTCTGAGTCGAAATCTCCATTAATTTGTTGTGCATTAGCAGTTAATGCAGCTGCACTCAACAATAAAAGTGCGTAATTTTTCTTCATAAATTAATTATTATTATACAACATCCATTCATTAGGTATATCCCTGAAAATCAATATAAAAAATACCATTATCTATGTTGAAATACAGTAAGTCTAATACCTAACAAATGGTTTAATTAATATTTATTCGGTGCAAAGTTAGTGAGAAAAACACAAAGAGCGAGAAAAATCTTCACAGTTTTTCGCTCTCTTTGTGTTTACAAAAGTGTCCAATATTACTTTTTGATCTTCGTTGCCCATACAAAATAAACAATCAACAATGCGTATGCCACAAGGGAAAGAACCTCTGACCACGAGTTATTCCACCATGTTTCATAGTCGAACTGTACTCCGCAGAAGCGAAGCAACGCACTAATAACACCCATCAGCGCACCACCTGCGATGAAGCCGCTTGCTATTAGCGTACCCTTTTCACCACGTGCTTTATTTTCTTCAACATTCTTTGAACGAGATGTTACGTACCAGTTGATGGCACCACCTATAAGCAACGGAGTGTTAAGCTCAAGCGGAATGAACATTCCGAGGGCAAATGCCAATGCCGAAACATTAAAGTAGGTAAGAACGATGGCTATCAGAGCACCCACTGCATATAGTTCCCAAGGAGCACGAACACCATTCATCAATGGGTCGATGACGGCAGCCATAGCATTTGCCTGAGGGGCTGCGAGCTGTCCACTGGCAAATCCGTAGGTGTCGTTGAGTAGCATCATCACTCCTCCCACCGTAGCTGCCGAGACAAGAGTGCCGAGGAATTTCCATGTTTCCTGCTTCTTTGGTGTTGTTCCAAGCCAATATCCCACCTTCAAATCGGTAATGAAAGCACCTGCCATAGATAGGGCT
>CAVKAH010000191.1:0-3543 GCA_963654095.1 Oscillospiraceae bacterium | reverse complement strand
TATAGCGACTGAGTTTGGCAGGATTGTATTTCATCAAGTCCTGCTTATGGTTGTAGCCGAAATCTACATAATAGGATGTCTTGCCACTTGACCCGCTTACCGACAAGTCATGACTGCTCGACGGAGCTGCACTATTATACCAGATGTCTTGTATATCGTAATCTGCATAATAATATGGCTGATCCCCATCAAAGAAATAGTCTCCCACGTTATTATCGTTTACATAAGCATTCATCTGACCATAGCCACGTTTGTGTCCCCCATTCTGTTCTTTCCATTTCTGCGCATAGGGCAACAACTTGTCGAAATACATTCCGAAGAGTTCCACCGTGCCGCTTCCTTTGCGCGCCTTTGCTCTCAAAGCTGCCGTAAGCTGCGTAGGAACATCGGGGAAATCAGGCAGAATAGTGGCTTGTTCCCAAGCTAAGTAACCTTTGTACTTTACCGACATACGGTCGCCTTTTTCCGCCTGTTTTGTTGTGATGAGTATCACACCGAAAGCTGCCCTACTACCATAGATAGACGATGAAGCAGCATCTTTAAGCACCGATATGGTGGCAATGTCGTTGGCATTGACCATCGAGAGGTCGTCAACGGGAACTCCATCTACCACGATAAGCGGATTGGATGTCTGTCCGTTTGATAATGTTCCCAGTCCACGAATACGCACATTTGGCTGTGCATCAATATCGCCGTTGCTATTCACTACGGTCAGTCCAGGCACAGCTCCTTGCAGAGCTTTTGCCACATCTACCTCAGGACGTGATGACAAAGTGCGGTCAATATCTACATTGGCAACCGCTCCAGTTAGATTTACTTTCTTTTGTTTGCCATATCCTACCACAACCAGTTCGTCGAGCATCCCCTCGTCATCGTGCATCACAACCTTCATGCCTTGTGTGGCTATTGCATCAACTGATTTGTAACCGATATACGTGATGTGCAGCTTGGTATTCGGACTTACATTCAACTCAAATTTTCCGTCGATATCAGTAACGGTGCGCTTACCCATTGATGCATCGGTAATGGTTGCGCCAATTACTGGCTGCCCCTCGGCATCAACCACAACGCCTTTTATCACCTCACTGCTTTGCTCCACATGCTGCAACTGCTCACTCGCCATGACATATCCGCCATTGACGGCAGGCACTGATAGCAACACGCCGCAAAGTGTAACTCTTGTTTTCTTTCTAAATTCCACGATACTGTAATATAATTTAAAGCGTGGTTAAAACTCCACGCATAGTTAATATACATTTAGATTGTACGACAAAAGTACAAAAAAATCCTAACACCCGATGCATTGTGTAAAAATATCTTATAAATCTGCGCCTTTAATCAAGACATAAGACACATACAACGGCATCTGTAGACAAAAGAAAGGGTAAAAGAAAAGGAACACCCAATTAAAGAGCGTTCCTTATATAAATATGTTATAATAAGAATTTTAGCGTATTAATTACAGCACTTTTATGCTACTTGGCAATGATAAGGTGTTGCCGTTGACTTTTAGTTGGAAGTTTACATTATCTTCAAAGTTTGTAACAAATAGCCAATAATTGTTTTCCTTGAGTTTTTCAACAAAACTCTTGCTTACCGAAAGGCTCTTCAAACTCTTACATCCAGAGAACGCCCCCTCCTCAATATCTTTCAGGTTTGGTAGATAAAGGGATGTTACTCCACATCCATCGAAAGCACGATTACCAATCTTCGTTACTGTAGTTGGTATATTTATCGTCTTGAGATTTTTGCAGCCTGTAAACATAGTAGCAGGTATGGTACGCAGATTCTTTGGCAATACCACATTGGTTAGCGACGTGCATCCACGAAGCATATCGTAGCTCATATCCTTTGTGAGGGATGAGGGGAACGTTACGCTCTGCAGCTTTGTACACCAAGAGAAACATCCATGTATCTCTTCCATACTCTGCGCTTGGAACACTACTTTTGTAAGATTCTGACACTGGTTGAATGCCGAACCTTCCACTATCTTCACGGATGCAGGAATGATAACCTCCGTCATGTTGTTGCCACGGAAAGCCTTTAGTCCAATCTTCTCTACCGATGATGGTATCTTTATGGAACGTATGCCTGCTCCCTCAAAAGCACTAGCTCCAATCACCTTTACAGGATACATCACTCCATCGTGCTCCACCTTATCTGGGATTACGATGTCTTTGCCTTCCACTGCAGTTTTAAACGACTGCTTCACTATTGCCTGACGTTGCTTAACATGTATGATATATCTCACTCCGTTGATGTCGATAGTAGAGCCCGTCTTGCCACTATTCACCACAGTAGCGGTCTGTCCTGTAGAAGTCTTTACCTGTGTCTTGTTGGGCTTCGGATCCCAAACAGTCCATTTCACCTTATGTGCATCCTTCAGTCCACCATGTTCCTCATAATATTTTTTTGTATCCTCATAACTTCTAAAGAAATCTTTCATCGTGAATAGAGGTTCTAGGGATGAGCGTACAGCCTGTTTATAGCCACCGCTATCAAGCGTTCTGACTAATCGATCATGTATACCATTGATTACCCAATTATATGTTTCATCACCTACCTTCATCTTATATTCGCTTCTTGCCTCCTGTATACCTTTGTACACTCCTTCTATTGCATTGATTCGATCAAGAAGAATACCTTCTATATTTTCCAAATAATGCCAGGCTGGCGAAAAGGAAAAGTCTATCTTACCACCAGCTTCAGCCTCTTTTAGCTTTTTGTATTCTGCCACCAAGCTCGCATTATCCAATTCCATTTGAGGTTGCTTCCCTACCCAATCTACCTGATCGGCAGCCTTTGCTGGTGGCACCTGAGGCTTTTGAGATAGTCTGCCATATTTGGCATCTACATCATATCCATACGGAGCGAGGAGTGCTGTATGCTGTTCTAGAATACGAGTGGTCGGTTCTTCATCCTCCATATTGCGGTTGCCGTCGGGCCCCATAATAGCTGTAACCTGATCATTAAGCCGTTTGTCGCGTGCGCTCTGTTTGCTTGTCGACTTACTTTTCATCTTTACTGGCGATGTGCTCACCTTGCCTTTTGTTACGCTATTCACAGTATTGTCGGCTGCGCTGTTGACAGTTCCTGTTGCCTTTTCCACAACATCATCCTTCACTTTCTCCTCGATTTTCTTACCAATTTTCTTTAGCTTGCCCAAGAATCCTTGTGCCTGGGCATCGTAGGAACCTGACAGAAGGATAGCACAGCAAATGGCGATTACTTTAATCTTCATAATAATAGATGCTTATTTAGTTTTTATTTTAATTAGTCTTAATAATGGATATATCCATCCATTTAGTTGGTGCTTAGAATTATTTTGCAAATATATAAAAATTATCTGATAACATCACTGATGTAAACTTTTTATTATTGCTGTATGTTTTCACTTTGATTTCTTATATTCATCATATACCGCCAGTCCTTTAACTGTCAGAAGATATTTCTGACGAGGATGACGTGGAGAGTTGGGATATTTTACCTCTCATACCCCTCATAATAATAGCTTTGCTCTATTCCCTTGAATATCACTTCGCG
>CAVKAH010000190.1:0-3599 GCA_963654095.1 Oscillospiraceae bacterium | reverse complement strand
CTATATTGACAGATATACTCTTTGTGTCTTTTTGCTTTTATCCGGCATCTTTTTCGTCTTTCTTCAGTCGCATAGCCCGCTATGCTCCTTCAGAAAGACAGAAAAATCTACTCGACTAAAATTCAAAAATCCATCAAAGGTAATTTTTAGAACCCGCCTTAGAAATATAACTGTCCGCTAAAACTTTTTGGGAAGTGAAAAAGTTTTAGCGGACAGCAATAATATAGATTTATAGACAAGCCTATGTCCTTTATTTGTTCTTGTACATCTCAGCCTGTTGCTGAATGAGAGCGGCGTCATTGAAGTAGTCAATCTGCATAGCCTTGCGAACCTCGTCCATTGTCTGGGCTGCAGTCTCACGTGCCACTTCGGTGCCTTTGCGCAAGATGTTGTAAATCTCAGGGATATCCTGCTCAAACTCATGGCGGCGCACACGTATAGGCTCAAGCATCTTGTTGAGTACGCTGTTGAGGAACTTCTTTGTCGTTCCGTCGCCAATGCCACCACGTACGTAGTGGTCTTTCAACTCGTCAAGGTTCTTATATTCAGGCCAAAACTCCGCAAAGTCGTCAGGTGTGCAGAAAGCTTCAAGGTATGTAAACACGGCATTGCCCTCTAGGTTTCCAGGCTCGTCCATACTCATTCGTGGAGCTCCGTTAGACATCTTCTTTACTTTCTTCCATACATCAGCAGCGGAATCGCTCAGATAGATACAGTTGCCGAGCGACTTAGACATCTTCTCTTTGCCGTCGGTTCCAGGCAAACGACGTGCTGTAGCATTCTCTGGCAGCATAATCTCTGGCTCAACAAGTACAGGACTATAGGTCTGGTTGAAACGTCGCACCAACTCGCGTGTTACTTCGAGCATAGGTTCTTGGTCTTCACCAGCAGGTACTGTGGTGGCTTTAAACAAGGTTATGTCGGCAGCCTGACTTACTGGGTAGCAGAAAAAGCCGAGCGGGATGTTAGCTTCAAAGTTGCGCATCTTTATTTCTGTCTTCACTGTAGGGTTGCGCTGAACACGAGAAACGGTGATAAGGTTCATCAAGTATGTCGTCAACTCTGCAAGTTCAGGTATCTGACTCTGTATGAAGAGTGTACATTTTACAGGGTCGAGACCTGCAGAGAGATAGTCGAGAGCCACCTCTATGATGTTCTGGCGAATCTTTTCAGGGTTATCAGCATTATCAGTGAGAGCCTGAACGTCAGCCATAAACACGAACATCTTGTCGAAATCACCTGCGTTTTGCAGTTCCACACGTCTTCGCAGAGAACCTACATAATGTCCGAGATGAAGTTTTCCAGTAGGGCGGTCGCCCGTAAGAATGATTTTTCCCATATTATAATCAATATTTGTTTTGTCTTTATATGTCAATTCCTTTTATTGTTAAGATTATGCAAAGGTACATTAAAGGAAAGAGAAAACAAAAAAAAAGAGGGTATATCGTAGGCTCTGATGCCTTTGGATATACCCTCGAAAGATTTAAATGGTGCAAAAAGCACTATTTGTTTGTCGTTATTTAACTATCTTCTGTGTGAAAGTCTTGCCATCAACGTTGGCATTGATGATATACATACCGTTAGGCAAGTTCTGCAAGTTCAGCTTGTCGTTAGTCATTTCAGCGTTCATCACTGTACCGTTAAGAGATATTATGCGTACGTTCTTGACATCCTTTCCTGCGAAGTCGATACATCCAGACGCCTTGTCGTAAGCGACAGAAGCATCCTTGTTAGAGATGTTGTCGATAGCGGAAGCACCCTTTACGTCAACTCTCCATCCCTTGTTGGTAAGGATAGTGTAGTCGGCAGCTTCAGCTCCTGGGTTACCCTCTACGAATACCCTTGCAGCCCAAGAGTCATAATCTGGCGAGATGGTTGAGCCAGTGATGTCAGGCAACTGTCCGTAGAGTCTGTCGAGAGCGTTGCTTTCAAATGTGTTGTTCTTAAGAGAAACTGAGAACACGCTGGTCTTTCCGCTGAGGTTCAAACTGTTAATCTTGTTATTGTTGAGGCTAATCATGAAAAGATTTGTAGATGCGCTGACGTTAACACCCGCCAATTCGTTGTTGTTAGCTTCAAGCCAATATAGGTTCTCGCTTGGAACATTAAGCGATTTCAGCTTGTTGTTGCTTACGATAAGTGTAGCTATTCCTGAGTTATCAGAGAATTTGATGCTTTCGATTTCGTTGTCAGAACCGAAGAATTTTTCAACAGCACTACAACTAGAGAGGTCTACCTCGCCAGTGAGCTTGTTGTCGCTTGCCGCAATCTCTGTAGCATTAGGTACGACAGAGAAGTCAATGTTCTCCAAAAGGTTGTTAGAGACGTTGAATGTGGTGCACTTAGGCAACTTGCTTTCTGGGTAAGTAACAGACGTAATCTTGTTGTCATTTAGCCAAAGCTGCTGCAAGACGGGACAGCTGGAAAGATCAACAGATGTCAACTGATTATTGTTTAGAGAGAGTACGTTCAGACATGGTGCATTGCCCAAGCTAAATGAGCTAATCTGGTTTTCATGTGCCTGAAGCACTTTTATGTACTCGCTTGTAACGTTAAGTTCCTTCAAGTTATTGTTATCGCAATACAGGTAAACCAACTCTTTCAAGTCTTTTACGTCGAGGGTCTCAAGCTGGTTCTTTTCAACAGATAGCTTCTCCAGAATAACGTTGTTAGAAAGATCAAGGTGCTTGAGCTGGTTCTTATCAGCATAAAAAGTTGTAAGCTTTGGTGATTTAGACAAGTCAATCTCTGTAAGATCGTTATATGGGGCGTTGATGGTTTCAAGATTCTCGCAGCCTGTCAGGTTCAATTCTTTCAAGCGGTTGTTCTCAACGTCAAGATATTTCAGATTCTTGCAGTTCGTAAAGTCCAAAGACTTGATTTGCGTGTAGCCACAATAGAGATTCTTCAAAGCTTTAGCCTCACCGAGGTTGAGGTAAATCAGCGGGTTGTTGTTACAAGTGAGCTGTTCAAGAGCCTCGTTCTTAGAGAGATCAAGTTCTGTGATAGCGTTTCTTGAGCAAGCAAGGCTCTTCAGCTTAGGCATGTTGCTTACGTTGATTTGCGCTACAGAAGCGTTCGCTATACCAAAGCTGGTAGCTTCAGGAGCATAAATCTTCATAGTGGTGCCTTGTAGAACATCTTCAAAGTTCTGATAAGAACTAGATTTAGAATCATACTTGTATGTCTTTTTGCTTCCGTCTCCCCAGTCGATAATGATGTCGGCAGCACAGTCTATAGCAAAAGAAACCTTAGTTCCTACAATGTCTGGTGAGAATACAGCCATGGCGGAAGCATCTCCTAGGGCGTCAGAAGAAGCTTGTCCTTTCCATCCCTTAGCTTCAAGCGTTGTGGCATCAGCCGTTGCTGAGCCAGGGTTGTTAGAGTATGACATAATGCCTTTCCATAGTGCGTCGGCAGACTCAATCTCTATGCCGTTGATGTCTGGCAGAGAAGTGAAAAGAGCATCGAGAGCTTCTTTATTCATGTTGTTGCCGCTTACGGAACCTCCTACGATGTCAAGCTGTGCAGAGAAAGTGAGATTTTCTATGTTGTTGTCAGCGCAGTTTACGTATAAGAGGTCTTTACAATTCTTTATG
>CAVKAH010000189.1:0-3614 GCA_963654095.1 Oscillospiraceae bacterium | reverse complement strand
AAGCGAAAATAGACGTAAAGTGTTTATTCAAGACTTTATTAAGGCTCACTCCCCCTACAGATAAAGGTCTCGCAGCTATTTTCAGGTCTCTTTTTGGCAGATAAAGAAATTTTACGCTCATTTCAGGTCTCTTTTTGTCATATAAGCCCGTAAACTATAATTGCAGCGTTTTTACCAAATAGCGTAATAGAGACGAATATATATAATTGCTGTTCGCTGTTATAAGTATAAAACAGAAAAAGCCCCGATACTCGGTTGTGGAGTATCGGGGCATATTGTTAGAATTAGTACGTTTTCCGTTATTTAACCTCAATTTGTCTTGCGGTTTTCTCTTCAGCTTTCTCGATCTTAGGCAGGTCAACGGTAAGTACGCCGTTATTTACTGTAGCTGCAATCTTATCTTTTTCTACATCGTCAGGCAGCAACAAAGTCTGCTCATATTTACTGTAAGAGAATTCGCGGCGTAGGTAATGGCTCTTCTTATCCTCATCTTTCTTGTTGCATTTGTTCTCTATTTTGATATGCAAATTGCCATCATTGTCGATGTTAACGTTAAAGTCATCCTTCGTCAAGCCTGGAGCTGCAAGTTCTACAGTATAGTCTTTTTCGCTCTCTTTTACATTGATTGCAGGTGCTGTAGCGTTAACTCTCGGCATAAAGTCGGTATCGAAAAAGTCATTAAACTCTTCTGGCATCCATAAATTCCTATTCATTACTGGTAACATATCAAATACCTCCATTTTTATTTTTAGTTGTTTTAAATCGTTTTTATGAAGCTACCCTTGCTTGAGGTGTAACCCTCTTGCCTCTCGGCTTCACTTAGAGGTATGCAATCTGCGTGCCATACGGCTTTTACTTACTATTGTTGCCAATAAGTCGAATAGTATTGACATATCGTCAGAAAAGCTTAAAATATTTAATACTTTAGCTGTTTGATGATGACAAAATGTCAAAAACGAATATTATACTATACCTAACTGATGCAAGAAGACAAGGAGGATGAATGTAGGGGATAGATATTTCACACAGAAGATGTATAGATGAAAGAACTTACCACGCATAGAACCATAGTTGGTATATTCATCTCGCACAATCTTATGTGGTAAGTACCAACCCACAAAGAGGCAGGTTAGGAAACCTCCACAAGGCAGAAGAATCTGTCCAGTAACGAAATCGAGGATGTCAAATAGCGACTTACCGCCGATGCTGATACAATCCCAATCTCCCAAAGACAGGGAGCAGAGGGCGGCGATAACGGAACAAACCACCGTTACTATCGTTGCTGCCTTTTTGCGCTCTATATGTAGCTCCTCCTGAAAGAATGCTGTGCTCACCTCATGTAGGGAGATTAGTGAGGTTAAGGCGGCAAGCGACAGCAAGGCATAGAAGCCTATTGCCACAATAATGCCTATTATGCGCACACCAGAGAATGCCTGTTCAAAGACGTTGGGTATGGTTATGAATATAAGCGAAGGACCTGAATCAGGACTGATACCTACTGAAAAGGCAGCAGGGAATATTAGCAAACCAGCAAGGATAGCCACTATGGTGTCGATAAAACTAATCTGTACGGCACTCTTCGTTAGGTCTGTCTGCTTGGAAAAATATGAGGCAAATGTACATAAGCATCCCATGCCGATGCTCATAGAATAGAACGACTGTCCGAGAGCACCGAGAAACACATCTTTAGTAACCTTAGAAAAGTCTGGCTTGAGTAGGAATTCAACACCTTTCCATGCATTAGGAAGCATACACGAAGATACCACAAGGATGAGAAGAAGGATAAACAATGCTGGCATAAGAGCCTTTGAAGCTTTCTCTATACCATTCTTTACACCACGGATAATCACGAAATGCGTGATGACAAGTATGACTACAGCCCATATAATTGGCTTGATAGGGTTCTTTTCGAAGTCGGCAAAATAGTTGGAAAAGAACTCTGGGCTACCCGTAAGCTCACCTCTTGCAGAGGCATAGATATACTGCAAGCACCAGCCAGACACCACGGCATAATACCCCGTGATGAGGAATCCTGTTAGCACACCTATATATCCAATCACTGCCCAAGGCGTCCCATTCGATAGTTTTCTGTATGCTCTTGCCGTGTTACTTGCCGAATAACGACCTATGATAAACTCATTTACCATACACGGAATACCGAGCATAATCACACATAAGATATATATAAAGATGAAGGCAGCACCACCGTTCTGTCCTGTCATGTACGGAAATCGCCATATATTGCCTAGTCCTACGGCAGAGCCAGCTGTGGCGAGGATTACACCTAATCTACTTCCGAAATTCGCTCTATTCTCTTTTTCCATTGTCTTAGCCTCTTTTAAGCAGTTTCTAAATATATGAAACGTAATCAAAATCTTTGGTTATCCTATATGTTGCAAATATATAAAAATATTCTTACTTTTGCATCAAATTATAAAGAAAACATGAGAAAAGTAGTGTATTTGTTAAAAACTTACCCCTTTTCGTGGCTATGTATCGTGGTTATATGGATATTGTGTTTCTGTACAACACCGCATACTCCGCTCGATAATGTACCGCTAATGGATAAGTGGACCCACTTTATTATGTATGGAGGTACGTGTTCCGTGATATGGATAGAGAATATAAGAGCAGGAAAGGTTGCTGGTCGTTTACCAAGAATGTTATTGTGGACATGGCTCATCCCTATACTAATGAGTGGTTTGATAGAGATTCTTCAGGCAAACTGTACGGGAGGAAGACGCAGCGGCGACTGGATGGATTTCCTTGCCAATAGCATCGGGGCAACGTTGGCTCTATTGATATGGCTCGCTATATATAAAAAAGCCCCTAAGCGAAAGGCTTAGGAGCATGCCGTTATAAAGTCTCTAATTCGTTTCTCTTCATGAGAAGCGGGTATCGCTCTGGATGTTTCAAACTGTCTATTTCGAGGTCTATATCCAGTTTGGGCCACTCAACAGCGTGTTTCCCGCACATCTTGATGTTAAGTACGTCCGAAATTGTAGCATCGCGCATCCAGGGTATTCTGTTATAAGATAAGAAATAATCTTGTCCCATGACAGATATCATGATTCCTTTGTCATTTATCATTAATACGCTTGCCGATGTGTCTTGTAAGCGTTCCTTAAAGTCGTTTCCATATTTACCTAATATTTCATTTATAAAACTTAACTCTTTCGTGTTAAAACCATAGTTTTCAGCAAGTTCTGTCCTTGGCTCAAGCCAATATTTTGCTTCTTTATTAGCTTTGAAAACATGTATATGTGCTCTGTTTTTCTCGTTTGAAAATATTTTGAACACATAACCTTTTATTTCTTTGAATTTAGGACTCATGCTTTTTATGTTGTCTTACATATTTCGCAAAGATACATATTATTTTTTGTTTACGCTTGCAAATCCTTTGTTTTTCGCATAATTTACTGTAAATTTGCAGATGTTCTGAAGGACTTTTAGCCTTGTAGAACCTATGCAAAATAATATCAAACAACAAAAGAAAATGAAAAAGACAATATTATCACTATTATCGCTGCTTGCCATAGCATTGCTTATGACATCTTGCGGGGGAGGGAAATTCCATATAAAAGGTAACATAACAAAGGCTCAAGACTCAATAT
>CAVKAH010000188.1:0-3647 GCA_963654095.1 Oscillospiraceae bacterium | reverse complement strand
TTTATTGAAAAGCACAGCATTGCCTTGACATTTAGATAAAAACACTCGTTTATTGCCCTGACTTTTGGATAGAAACGACCCGTTATTGCCTTGACTTTTGGATAAAACAGCCTGTTAATGCCCTAAATATGGGATAAAAGGAGTTGTATTTGGATAAAACCATAATTCTTAAAAAATCTTATTAAATTAAGAAAAGATTAGGGAGTTTCATGATAATGACGTATATTTGCAGCGGAATTTATTTCGAAGAAGAAGAAACAAGATGAATACAGCAGGATTATTCCTCTGGGTACTGAATAATTTGAGCTATTGGGTAGTAACGCTTTTTATGGCAATAGAGAGCAGTTTCATTCCCTTCCCCTCAGAAGTAGTAGTGCCTCCAGCAGCATGGAAAGCAATGGACCCTGAGAGCGGAATGTCGCTCATCTTAGTAATAGTGTTCGCCACGATAGGCGCAGACATCGGTGCTTTGGTGAACTATTACCTCGCCAAGTGGCTCGGACGACCAGTGGTATACCGCTTCGCTGACAGCCGAATAGGGCATATGTGCCTAATCGACAGAAAGAAAGTGGAAGATGCAGAGGAGTTCTTCAGAAACCATGGTGCTGCATCAACATTCTTCGGAAGGCTCGTGCCAGCAGTAAGGCAGCTCATAAGCATACCAGCAGGGCTGGCAGGAATGAACATCGGGCGTTTCCTTGTCTTTACAACCCTTGGGGCAGCAGTGTGGAACACCGTGCTCGCCATGATAGGGTGGGGGATATACAAATATTCCAGCTTGAAAACCACACATGACGTGTATGTGCAAGCACTGAAATACAGTCATGAGATAGGATACGTGCTTCTGGCAATATGTGTCGTAGTAGTGGGAATTCTGGCTTACAAGGGAATAAAGAAGTAGGAGTTCAGAGTTTAGAGTTTAGAGTTTAGAATTTAGAATTTTAGAGATTAGAATTTAGAGTTTAGAGTCTGGACTTCTGAGTTTTATAAAATAAAGAAATAAGGACACGGTATTTAGGCTCGTACTGATAAACAGCCTTTACTGCAACTTTAGAATAGAGATAACTTTATAAAAACATATTTTGTTAGCCTTGTTCAGGGTTATGTGAATAAGTTTGCTCAAGGTATTCATAATGGTTAGAAATTTCTGGTTTATCATGAAAATGGTAACAGAAGTAAAGAAAATTGGTATTAGATTTAAGAAAAGTTAGGTATAGTTGTACCGCCCTTCTTATGATGATATAACGAGGTCGGTAAAATTAGGTTAAAAAGATTGTAAGGAGAGGGGCTGAACGCGTGATTTTCATGATGTTCAGCCCCAATTTTATACATTAATAATACGTCCTATCTTACGGTGATATGGAAACAACCCTGCTTAACCTCATACTTGATGTAGCAGCGTTTGCTCTCTCGCATATCTCGCAACACCTCGCTGAGCACCCATTTCAGAGTGTCGTTCCTGACGGCACGGCGTGGCGAAGCGTCAGGGTCGCTCACGGTAGTATAGCGGTTGTAGCAAATGTCGAAGGTAGTGCCGTAGAGGTGGCACGAGTTCTGTGTGGCGTTGTGGTTATGCCCACGCAGCTTGTTTACGTCTTCACGAGAGCGCAACACGCTTGTTATGATAAACTTGTGGAGCGGTACGCCCTTGATTTGCAGACTGTCGAAGAAGTTTCTTCCGATGTCGTTGAGCAATATTGCTGCACGAGGCACGAGGTATGGTATACTGCTCCTTAGCTTGTCTACCGTGTAGTAGGGGCTTGCACTAACGCATACAAGCTCCTTCTTACGTCGCTCTGCATCTTGGCGGTCTACTACGGGCGACACGCCGTATAGCTTGGCAGCCTCCAGTTGCACGTTGTTGCTGTCGGGGAACGTCTCCCCAAAGTGTGGCACGCTATATATGCGGTTCCTAATCTCCTTTCCGTCCTTGTCGTAAAATATCGACAATTTGTCGTCGATAGAAGCATTGGCAGCAAGCGTCGGGGAACTGTTCTGAGAGTCTTGTAGGGAGTTGTTATTTGTTCCTTGTACATTATTGTTCGAACCTTGTACATTATTGTTCGCCCTCTGTACAGAGTCGCTCAGAGAGCCTTGTATTGAGTCTGTGGCAATGCCGCTTGTCGGGCTTTTATCTTCAGCCACGCTGGGGAAGATGCAGCGTGTGAGTGCGAGCAATACTACGATAGAAAAGAACAGTGTGAGATATTTGTTTTTAGTAAATTTCATCTTTTTAGTTTTTATCTTTTTTCTTTCTCGGCTTATCTTATGCAAAGATAATGCAAACGAGTACAATGAAAATTTATTTTCAAATTGTCGAGTGCAGCTTATCTTATGCAAAGATAATGCAATTTTCTTATTTTTGCTTGTATTGTCGGTAATGTTTCGATAAAATATAGTAACTTTGCGCTAAATATTAATAAGGTGTAGAAATTTATTAATAAGGATAAACGAATTATTAATTAAGGATAGACGAATTATTAATTAAGGATAAACAGATTATTAATTAAGGATAAACAGATTATTAATAATAAGAAATAAAATATTAATAAGGAGTTGTAATATTAATTAGGTGTAGGAATTATTTAAGTGCGCCATAACACTAAAAACGAAGAGAAAGAGTTTTGATAGAGAAACATATTGTATTAGAGGATATAGACCCAGTGGTCTTTTACGGAGCAGCCAACGCCCATCTGCTGATGCTACGCTCGCTGTACCCCAAATTGAGGATACAGGCACGCGATAACGTGATTAGAGTGCTTGGCGATGACGACCAGACGTGTGCTTTCGAGAAGGTTGTGGAGAAGATACGCAAGCACGTGGTGAAGTATAATGCCGTGGGCGAGAAAGACATCCTGAACATCGTAAAGGGCAAGCGTACTCCAGAAGATGCATCGCAGGACGTTATCGTTTACAACATCTCGGGCAAACCGATAAAGAGCCGTAGCGAGAACCAGCAAAGGCTTGTTGACGCATACGAAAAAGACGACATGGTGTTTGCCGTAGGCCCTGCAGGAACGGGAAAGACATACCTGAGCATTGCCCTTGCCGTAAAGGCTCTGAAGGAGAAGAGCGTTAAGAAAATCATACTTAGCCGTCCTGCCGTAGAAGCAGGCGAGAAGCTCGGTTTCCTGCCGGGAGATATGAAGGACAAGATAGACCCCTACCTGCAACCCCTCTATGATGCTCTCGAGGACATGATACCTGCCGTGAAGCTGCAGGAGCTTATGGAGAAGCACGTGATACAGATTGCCCCTCTCGCCTTTATGCGAGGCAGAACGCTGAGCGATGCCGTGGTGATACTGGATGAGGCGCAGAACACTACATCGGCGCAGCTTCGTATGTTCTTAACCCGCATGGGGTGGAACACGAAGATGATCGTTACGGGCGACATGACGCAGATTGACCTGCCACGAGGCACACAGAGTGGACTGCGTGAGGCTCTCTCCATACTCAGCGGCATTGAGGGTATCTCGATAGTAAACCTTACGCAGACGGATATCGTAAGGCATCGCCTCGTAACGAAAATCGTTAGGGCGTATGAAAAGTCGGACAAACAGACGGTAAATCCAGCAAGCAAGTAATCCTATATGGCGTGTTCTAAAAATTCCACGCATTATTAAATACATCAAAGGTAATTTTTAGAA
>CAVKAH010000187.1:0-3656 GCA_963654095.1 Oscillospiraceae bacterium | reverse complement strand
AGCAAAATGGTATCGTCTGCCTTGCTATATGTCGACTTCAATGATGCGCGATATGCCTGAGAGCTACGGAACGCTACAGTGGCATTGTCTGCATCTGCTGCACTTCCGTCTTCCATGTTACGAATGCTGTACATATTATCTATGTGTTGGTAGTTGTAAAACTTTTGCCAGAAGCAGAGCAACTTGCCATCTTCACCGAGCTGCACGCTAGCTTGTCCCAGCGACTGCACTGCCAATGGCTGCAACTGCGCACCATTGTCGCCGTATAGAAGCTCACCATCCTTGTTTATTTTCTGCATAGAGAGCTGTCCCCATTGTTGCTGTGATTGCGAGAACTGGTCGAAGATAGCATAAATATCATTATTGTCGCTACTGAACAAGATTGCTGGAGCGTGGGAGCTGAGCTCCTCGTAGGAGAGACGTATGTCTGGCTTACCACTCTCATTGGTGAAGCGTGATGTACCGTCACTGTTGATATATGCTAAATACGGAGCGTAGTAGCCATCGTTGTTGCGGTCGTCGCTCCATGAAACGAGTATGCCGTTGTCGGGAGTTGGGTAAACTTTCATACGTGTCTGTAGTGTTGTAACGCTTCCCCAGCCGCCACCATACACTTTAACCTCGTTGTCCCAAGCTTTTGTGCCATCAGAAGCGTATTTCATAGCACGCAGATAGTATTGGCTGCTATAGGCATACAGCATTATGAAGCTACCGTTGTCGGATGGTACTATATAGGGATATTCATAAACACCCTTCGACTTAGAGAGTCGTGTGTCATCGAGTTTGTAGAGGCATTTGCCTTCTTTCGACACCTTCTGTATCTCTATTGCATAACCGCCGTCGCCACAATCGTGTTCCCAAGCAAAGGCTGTGCTACCGTCGGATAGTTCACAGAATGTCATGCTAACAAGCCTATCGTAAGCCATACCCTCATCTATGCTCACACCATCTTCGTCCCACACGCTGGTGCCGTCAGACTTGAAGCGGTATGCAGTGTATGAACACATCTTCTCATCCTTTGATGAGTTGCGGCAATCTCTCACAACGAGAGTTACAGTATTATCGCTATTGGCATAAAGATACTGGTTTGTTTCGTTCCAACTTCGGTTGAGATAGCTTGATACTACCTTTCCTTCATCGCCAAACAATAGCTTGCCGTCCTTGTCTATTGCCTGCAAACGTATCTCATAGGTAGTTGTAGCTAAATCTTCTACCTTTGTGCTTGATGGGTGAAAATAGTAATACCAGATCGTTCCATCGGGTGTTACCACATATTCATCATCATAAGCGTTGGTTCCCATAGGCTTTGGCTGAACGCCTGATTCTGCACCCCATTGGGCAGAAGCCGTGATGCAAAGCATCATCATGATAAAAGCCAAGTAAATCTTTTTCATAATCTTGTGTTATTTGGTTATCTTTTTACCGTTTATTATGTATATGTTGCCCTTTGACAGAGTTGTTACTCTTTGTCCCAAAAGGTTATATGCAGCACCATCTTTCTTGTCGGTTTGTACAGAACTAATACCGTCTGTCTTAGAATAGTTGAAGAACACACGGTAGCCAAAATCGGTAATATCTTTGTTCTGCAGTATCTGGTTATTGTTGTCGTCGTATATTTTCAAGTTGCCACGTGGTGAGAGAATGCCATTGCCCCATGCATCGGTAATCTCAAAGCAATATATACCCTCGGCAGGGAAGGATATTGTTTCCTCTTTTGTTTCTTCTTCGCCGTCAGCGTAAGGACCATATTCTGCCACCATCTCTCCTTTGGCATTGAGCAGGCGGAAGGTGTTATCGCTAGCCTGACGGTCAATCTTTATCATCGCCTTGAGGTTGGAACTTACGTTTATCATTGCGCCAAACGAGCCTTTAACGCTATTTCCATTGTACGCTGCACCATTAATACCAGTGAGCGTTAGCTTATAACTGTCGCATCCAGCCTTAATGTATTTCTCTGGGATGGTTATAGGGAGTTTCACGTGTCCACGTTTCAGTCCCGCAATTTCTTCACCTTCGGCGGCTGTCCAAGTAAACTCGCTGCTGTCTTCATCGTCGAATGTCATCTTGAATGTTGCACTCTTGATGGGCGATGTGCCAGTATTTACGAGGTAACACTCATAGAAATCAAAACCATAATTTCGTGTTGGAGCTATCTTATATTCCTCCAGCGTTGCACCATCGGGTAGTGTCATGCCAGGGCAAGCTACGCTGCAGCCGTTCACATTCAGCACCTCTTTGTCGCTATTTATTACGTATGCCACGATTTCAGAGTGGAGTGGGTCGGTGGCGATGGTTCCTATCACGTCGGGTAGGTCGTATTCATAGTGCTTCTTAACTAATGTTCCCGCTGTGCTTTCGCTTATAGTTTCTCCCCAAGTTGGTGTGAACATTGCACGCAAAACATGATTGTGAACGTACTCATCCTCCATATTTCCACCAGCTTGCGCAGCAAGAATACCATCTTGAAGCAGACTGACGCAGAGCGATGATGTACCATTTGCTATGCCATTCACATAATATAGCTCAACGTCAACACTGATTTTTTTCGTGTCTTTGTCATAACTGCTATTTGCCCAAACGTTAACATCTGCATCTTCTAAACATAATTGGCGAGTGCACAAACACCAATAACTACGGCTCAGCATCCGCCCCAATACATCAATTGTCCTACGGTTTGTCATTCCCATAGGGTAGCTTGGCACTTCAAAATAGTTATTGATTTCAGTACCTTCAGCTGTGCGAAAATCTGGAGAATCTACAGATTTTGGTTCAGCGTATGACCCTGCGTGAACCGCAACAGGGAATACTCGGTCGGGGTGCGACAGTTGGATTTTAGCAGCTATCTTATGTCCGTCGGGACAGTTCCCGCAATCGTAGCCAGTAAAATCCTCAAGCAGGACATTCATTTTCTGTAAGTCTTTGCTTACATTGTAATCTGTTTGTGCATTGCATAATGCCAAGTTGCCACAAACAAACGTAAATAAGAGTAATCTTCTCCACATAGGCTGTTCCTTCAAAAATATATATTTGCAAAAGTAAGAAACATCTGCGACAAGTCGATATATTACAGTTCAGAAGTTTGTTACATTTCAAGAAATGTTAGCATTTTAGGTAGTTTTAAGGCTGTTTTATTATTCTTTTGATAGAAAATGACGTTTTGATGTTACAAAATATTCACAAAGACCAGTCCTCAGCTTGCGTATTTTAGTTGCTTTTTTTATTGTTATGTAGGCGCAATATGTAATAACAAAATGTAAATCCTTATTTCCGAAACACGTCTATGTTGTCATTAACATCTTGTTGGTTACCTTGAAATGGTTGGGTCAAAATATTGAGGCGTATATTTAAGTATGACTTTTGCCTTTCTTAAGTATATCCTCATGTTATTCTCAGGTATATCTTTACGCCTCGTCAAGTATATCTTCACGCTCCATGAAGCCTACCCTTGCGCACCGAAAGTGTATCCTAACATCTCCTCGTTCATATCCTTACGCTTCCATATCCCAACCCTAACACCTCACGAGATACATCCATTCCCCTTCCCCAAATCCCCTTTTCGCATCTCCAAGTCTTCTTCCCGTCGACTACCCCACCTCGCACGTATATAAATAATAAAAGGTATACCGCCCCATAATACCCTTTGTTTTGTCAAACAA
>CAVKAH010000186.1:0-3680 GCA_963654095.1 Oscillospiraceae bacterium | reverse complement strand
CTGCCATTGGGTGTTCTGCTCAGCTCTACTGGCTGCTTTCGTGTTGTCAAAGGGGTTCTCATCCACTGGCAACCCTGCACGCTTGCGACGCGCACGTGGCCATGCGGACTGGTCATTATCGTCCTGAAAAGGATTCTCCATTTCTTCAGGGTTGCGCCCAAGATTGGAGAAGTCGTCATCCCCAGCAGATAACGTAGCATAGAGCGCTTCCGTGTTGGCGATCAACGCAGAAGTATTATCGTCCATTGCCTGATCTTGCAGCATGGCGTTCATCAAGTCGGTAATCTGGTCGTTTATCTTGCTGTTGATGTCGTCCATCACCTTCTTCCACGCATCCGCCGTAGCGTTCTGTTGTTCAATCTCCAACTGCCGTTTCAGCGCATCCGCACCGTCAAGGTTCTCATAGTGAGCCGTAGCGTCTTCTGTGCCGGCATTATCAATGACGACATAAGTTCCGCCCGCACTACCCTCTCCTGTGAGGCGCATCTTCGCAAGACTGTTGTAATAGTCAGCAGCCCCCGTGTTGCCTGCCTCGAAGATGCTCTTCATTGAATCGGACAACAGCGAGCCATATTCTTTCAACGACGTGTAAAGCCGGTTCTCGCTCTCCTCTGCCTTTGCCGCAAGGTCGGCACGCTGCTTGGCGAGGTCTGCCTCCTCCTCTGAGAGCGTGAGATTCAAGCTCATCTTCGCGTGCTTGGCATCGAGGCGAAGCTGTTCAGCTTCATCCATCTTGCCCTGCTCTTCTTTTAGCTTCGCCTGCCTCTCAAGGTCGTCGATGCGTTGCTGCCCAGTCTTACGCACGAGGTCATAATAATGTTCTTGCATGTTCAACTGAATCTGCATCTGCTTGATGGCGAGACGGTCGGCGACGCGCTCCGAGGCAGGACCAGCATTGATAAGCGAGTTGGCACGCGAAACGCTACCCTGCTCAATGCCCAATGCCGAGGACGCCTTCTCGTAGAGTTGCTTCATGCTCGTATCACCCGGAAGGGTAGTGTCGTTCCATGCAATATCCACTTGTTTCTTAACCTCTGACGCCTCTCTCTTGATAGCGTCCTGAACTGTGTCATAAACGGTACGGAGTTGGGCGAGTAACGCCTCCTTGAGCTCGTCGGCATTCTCATCGCTATTGATAGCATCCAGCCAGCCGCCAAAACCACCGCTCCGCATGTTGTTCGCCATGCGTTCCCACGTCATGCCATAAGCATCCTCGCTTTGCTGCAAAAGGAATGTCAGGCGAGGGTTGCGTTGCCCCGCATACTCATTGTTAAGGCTCTGCATCTCGTCGCTGCCATAGCCTTTACCCGAAGCGAGAATATCCATCTTGCGCTTGTCGAGATCAGTGTAGAGCAGTCCCATTTTCTCCACGTTCTGCCTAAGGTTCTTCACGATTCCGTCAAATGGGCGTTCCTTACTGATAATCTCCTCAATGGCATTGAGCTGCTTTGCCAACGCCGTGCGCATCTTCAGGAAATCCTGTTCCACGCTCTTGTCGAGGTCGCCATAAATCCTGCGCATGGCAGGCGCGGACTTCTCGCCCACCTTCTCTATCATGCCACGCGTATTCTTGATATTCTCTCCGATGAACGTAGTAGTGTCGCCCGTGCGTTCGGAGATAATATCGAAGATGGAATCCATCTCCTTCTTTGTCACTTGCTTGCTTTGGTCTGTATAGAGTTGCTGCAACTCTGCGCGGCGCTTGCGCCAGACCTGCTCATTCTGCAATGTGCGACGCCAGCCCTCTTCCTCGGTAATCTCACCATCGTTGGCGGCATCTTCTATACGGCTTTTCTGCTCGGTGTAGTAAGCGTCAAGCTCGTCGAGGTAGTAAGCCATGTCGTCCTTCACCTGCTTGGTAATGCTTTTGGAACGTTGCTTATTTTTCTTTGGGTCTTGCCAACCGCCAGTGTTCGTAAGGTGGCGACTATGCAGTACGTTCTGAATGGAGAGGCGTTGTGTGTTGTACCATTCAATGACGCTATCAGCGTCGCCCTTGGTCTTCCCACTCTTGACCGCTTTCATCAGCGCAGGGTCTTGTGATAGCACACTGTCCACATCAGTGTCGCCCTGTAGGGCACGCACAAAGTCGTTCATCTGCTTGCGACGTTGCACAAGCTCATCGGCATTAAACTTCGACCAGTCGGTAGATGACGCGTCAGGGCGACTGCCCCACGGGTTCTTATCCTCGCCCGAGTCAAACTTATCAGTACTGATAGCGCTGCCGCCACTGGTCTCTGTGCTATAGTCGTTGTTACCCGTGGCAAGGTCCGTCATTGAGGCATGGGCATTTTGTTGTGCTTTCACCAATCGGGTACTACTTATGCGCTTATCTTTCCTGAATGAGGACGCAAACTCTCTCAGTTGCGAAATAGATTTGGCATCCCGATTCGGATCCATATATTGCATATTGTTGTCAATACCCTCCAGCGCGTTGGCAAGGTCTCCGTAAGCTTGACTGACATCCGCCTTGCTACTCTTCTTATTAAGGATAACGCTACGGGCACGCTTCGCGTCGGCAACAAGTCCTTTGATGCTGCGACGGGAAGCGTCCGACTCATTGCGAGAAGCGTTATTGATGTCTGCGTTATAGACCTCAGAAACAGCACCTTCCTCCTTAGCACGTTCGACATACGTATTTGCATAGCCGTTCCACAGATCGGTATTAAACCACCCAAGTGATGCGTTCTCGGCAAAACGCCGCCCTTTGTTGTCTCTATTACGTATAAGGACACCGGTAATGCGACTTGCCTTGTACTGGTCCAAATGATAGCGATTAGACAGATACTCGTTCATCCAGATAGCCGCCATTTCCTGAGGGCTCTTACCTCGCATGTCATAGCCGAGCTGTTGCGAAAGCTGCTGGAGAGCCGACTGGCGAACGAAGGTTTGGCCAGCACTGTAGTAAATGTTTTGGCGCATCCATTTTTGAAGGTCGCCCATAGCGGAAGAAGCTTGACTGCGAGACAATCCGCCCGTGCTCACCAGCTTATCGCTCAACTTTCCATACTGCTCTGCAATCTTGCTGGAGTATTTACTATCCACGGAGTCTATGCTTGCCTGTTTCTGCTTAACCAGCATCTCACGCTCGATAGCTGCCGTAATCTTATCATGAGCCGAAGCTGCCAAAAGAGCATAATTGCGTTCGGTCAACAGGAAACCAAGGTACTTGCCATAGATGGAGTTAATCTGTCCTATGGCGGCGCGGCGGTCAGCCGTGGCTTTCGTGACAGCCCTTTCGCTGTTTCCTAATTCTTCCTGCTTCTTTGCCAGTTGAGCCGTAGCCTTCGCCCCCTTGTCAGAGCTTTGCCGCAATTTATCCACCTCGGCAGAGAGGTTGCGGTGCTGGGCGGTAACTTTGTTGAGCGCATTGTCCGTCTCTTGCAATGTCTTCCAGTAGCCCTCGAAACGAGATATTGCACGTCCGATTTCTTCCCTCGTCTTGCCCAAGGCTTTGTAAGCCTCTCCTACTGCGGAGGTCATCATCGCAAACTCGATGACGCAATAAGCGACTACCGCCGCCAAGGCTGTCCATATGTTCGCCATTGCTGCCTTTTTCGTCTGAGCGTCGATGAACCCAATCGCGACCCCTATTTTTCGCAGTGAGACGTGAAGATTCTTGACGCTTGCTATAATGCCCCCTACGTTGAGTTTTGCCAATGAAAGCGCAAGGATAATGG
>CAVKAH010000185.1:0-3702 GCA_963654095.1 Oscillospiraceae bacterium | reverse complement strand
TATAATAAGGTGAACAATTACCGTCAAGCAGTTTTCGATTATACACGATATGAAGTGATAAGCGGAGGAAATGTAAATGCAAATTTCTATTATATCCGTGAACAAGCTGAAGTAAAGGCTAAATTGTTTAAACAAGCACTTGTTGATATAGACAATGCCGTAGCTTTAGACCCCAAGGAACCTGTCTTCCAAGCAGAAAAAGCATCTCTACAATTGCGCTTAAATATGTTTGATGATGCGATGAAATCGGCAAAAATGTGTATAGAAGCAGCACCAGATTTCTCTGATGCTTATCTCGTTTTAGGACTTGCGCAGATAAAAACGGGCAACAAGACAGAGGGTATTGCCAACTTGAATAAAGCTAAGGATATGGGTAATACACAAGCTCAAGCACTTATAGACAAATACGGGAAATAATTAACCCACCAAAGGATGAGTAAAGAGAATTATATTGTTGTTTCTATTGGCACTAATTACAGTCAACAGGAGAACATGCTTTATGCAAAAAAGAAATTATCCATAATATTGGGTGAACAGGCAAGTTTTACCCAAGAACTATGGACAGCACCTATTGGTATGGAATCAGATAAATTTCTTAATTGCATTTGCATTGCTTCCACGAAACATACTATGCCACAGCTTTATAAAGCTTTTAAGAAACTTGAAAGAAAATGTGGCAGAAGTAAAAAGAATGATAGCGAGAATAGAATACCTCTTGATATAGATATACTTTTCTATGGACAAGAGAAATTCCACCTGCAAGACTGGGATAGAGAATATGTAAAGATTCTCCTATCAGACTTTTTTGATATTGATGGTAGATTTATTATCGACCCCAATATTTGTTAGACATTAAATATATTTACGGTAATAATATGAAGATGAAAAGATTAATAATAATTGCACTATCCTTTATTGCACTATGTGTGCAGGCTCAAGATTTCAATCAGCTTTTCTCAGACAATACTCTCAGAGTGAACTTTATTCTTGGAGGAAATGCCGATAGCCAGAATATATTTATAAGTAATATGAACATCATAAAAGGATGGTATGGTAGACGAAATAATTTAGATAAATACCCCGTAGAAGGTAATGCTCAATATGAGATGCGAGATAAAAAGACAGGTAAAGTAATATACAGGAATTCTCTTTCCACTCTCTTTCAGGAATGGCAGACATACCCAGAGGCAAAGTCAAGCAACAGATCATTTGAAAACGTAATACTCATGCCGATGCCTAAAGATACAGCAACGCTGACAATATCACTTATCAGCAACAGACGTAAGGTTGTACAAAGCATTACAGAAACAGTTTGTCCGTCGGATATATTGATAAGGAGAATCGGAGAGAAAGTTATACCTTTTGATGTATTGAATCATGCGGTAGATACTACGAAATGTATTAATATAGCATTTCTTGCTGAAGGTTATACAGAGAAAGAAATGTCTAAATTTATAAAAGATGCCCGTATCGCTACTGACGCAATCTTTGAACACGAACCATTCAAAAAGTATAAAGATAGGTTTAATGTTATTGCAGTGAAATCTGTATCTGAGGATAGCGGAACGAGTGTGCCGTCAAAGAAGGTATGGAAAAATACGGCTTTAGGCTCAAACTTCGATACGTTTTATAGTGAAAGGTATCTAACAACTCTCAATCTCAACAAAGTTCATGATTGTCTTGCAGGCACCCCATACGAGCATATCATCATTCTTGTAAATACAGATGTGTATGGTGGTGGCGGAATATTGAATTTCTATAACCTCGGTTCTACAGACCATAAGATGTTTCGTCCTGTAATTGTACATGAGTTCGGACATAGTTTTGCTGGTCTTGCAGATGAGTATGCTTACGATTTTGAACCACTGGAATTATATCCTACAGATGTTGAACCATGGGAGGAAAATATCACAACTCTTGTGGATTTCCATGGTAAGTGGGAAGATATGATAGACAAAAAGACGAAGCAGCCTACTCCTATTAGCAATAAACCAAAGGAAATACAAAATACAGTAGGACTCTTTGTCGGTGCTGGATATAACACAACAAAGATTTATCGTGGTATGCAGGATTGCAGAATGAGGACAAATACTTATCCTACATTCTGTAAAGTATGTCAACGAGCCCTTGAAAGACTTATAAAATTCTATACAGAATAAACATTTAGTATGCACATAAAGGTCTCACTTATTGCAATATCTTTCTCGATATACACCATTATTCCGATTTGTGGACAAGAACAGACGGATATGCCAGACAAGGAAAAGCTTGCCATTGCTCTGGATTATTTTGGTAGCGGAAAATATCATGAGGCTCTGAATATACTATCTCGGCTTGACAAGAAATATAAGCTTAACCCTCGTTTTAAGGCATATATTGGCGTTTGCTATTATTACGAATGGAATTATGATATGACTTGCAAGTATATAGATCCATACATTAAGGACCTCGAAGTATATGCTCCGCATGAACAAAGTATATACTTTTTTGCAGCTGCTGAAAGTCATTTCTTTAGAGGGGAATACTCCTTGGCTGTTCCCCTGTACGAAAAGATGCTTACAGTGTGTTATGACAAGGAGAAGGGCGACTCCTATTTTCGTATAGCATTCTGCAATATGGAGGACAAAGAATGGCAGAATGCACTCGATAATCTTAACTCTGCCCTACTCTATTATGAAAGGTTCGGCTACCCGAAGAATAAGCAAGCCAGAGTAATACAAATTCAGAAGATGATAAAAGGCTGTGAAAGAGAATTGGCTTTAACGAAAAACAAGTAGCTAAAGATTATTGCTAATTGTAAAGGTTATGCAAAAATTATAGGAAACTATTGGCAGAGAAAGAAAATAACATTAACTTTGCAGAAGTAAAAAGTAGAAAAATAGGACCGTATCGGTTAGATCGGGATACTCATCAATATAAAAACGAAAACCGAGATGATTTCTATTGCTAATGGCGGGCCACATTCCTTCGGGATAGCTGTAGAGCCGGTGGATTACAAAGGCATAGAACTCTCAAATCTTATTAGCTCGGAGTTTCATCACATCACGATGCGGTCTTTTTTTTAGTATATAGCGGTTGTCTTCTGTAGCAGTGTTACGGGATGCGCCGCTTTCTCTTTATATAAACATTTATAACGTATTTAAATATTATATTATGTTCTCAGGAATCGTAGAAGAGTTTGCCATTGTAACAAACAAGAAAGTATATGGCGGAAATATTGATTTTACATTCAAATGTTCTTTCGCTAACGAACTGAAGATAGACCAGAGCGTGGCACATAATGGTGTATGTCTTACTGTTGTTGATATAAAAAATGATGAGTATACCGTAACAGCAATGAAAGAAACCTTGGATCGCTCAAATCTAGGATTGCTTACTATTGGTGATAAGGTAAACGTGGAACGTTCGATGATTATGAACGGAAGGCTTGATGGTCATATCGTACAAGGACATGTAGACCAGACTGCCAGATGCGTTAACATGAAAGATGCAGATGGTAGTACATATTTTACATTTGAATATGATTGTAATAAGGAGATGGCGCAAAGAGGTTACTTCTGCGTTGACAAAGGAAGTGTTACGGTAAATGGTGTTTCGTTGACAGTTTGTGAGCCCACCGACAATAGTTTCACTGTTGCTATTATTCCATACACAAGAGAGAATACCAATTTTTGCGATATTAAAGTCGGAACAGTTGTTAAT
>CAVKAH010000184.1:0-3723 GCA_963654095.1 Oscillospiraceae bacterium | reverse complement strand
AAATATCGTTCTGGATGAAGCCGTCGAAGGTATCTGACGCCTCTTATATAAAGGTGCCGATTCTTATACGTTGACAGTAAGTAAGGTAAACTCAGACAATACTGTAACACCGCTTGATGGCTATACATACACGAAGCTGGCAAGTACGCAATACTCTATAGCAGGTCTTGAACAGGAAACAGAATATGAGATAAGCGTAAAGAGTGTTGCAGGTTCATTCAGTTCCGAAGCAGGAACAAAGCGTGCTACAACTATTACAAGACCATTCTCGACATATAAAGTGGAAAATGTTAAGGCTACCGACATAACCAGTAATTCATTCACTGCTTCGTGGGATGCCTTGGAGTATGCACAAACATATAATGTTTCTTTATTAAAGAAAACGTATGATGGAGACATCGTTGCAACATCATACGATTTCGCAGATAAGAAGAATGGAATGCCCGAAGGCTGGAGTGCCAATAGCTCATCATTCTCTACAACAGAAGGTACGTATGGTGTTGCAGCTCCTTCACTGCGTTTCGGAACAAGAGGACATTACCTGCAGATGACAAACCGGAATGCTTTGATTTCCAAAATATCGTTCTGGATGAAGCCGTCGAAGGTATCTGACGCCTCTTATATAAAGGTACAACGACTTGTCAATGACGAGTGGGTAGATGCCCAAAAGGTAACATTGACGGAGAGCGAAGGTAAGGTGTATACTTATGATATAGACCCTGCATTAAGCGTAAGATTGTATTTTGAGAGAACTGGAACAGACTATATCTATCTTGATGACGTATCTGTAAGCGGTAATAAGATAAAGTATAATACCGTATCTGTATATACAGACAAGAATGTTGGTAATACTCAGGAATTTACATTCACTGACTTGGAGCCACAAACAACATACCTCTTGATTGTCAGAGGTGAGAATAATGGTGAAAAGACTCTTGCCAGCGACAACCTAATAGTTACTACATCAGCTGCTTCTTCTATAAACAGTGCCGTTTATGACGGAACAAACATAAAGGAAGTGTATGATCTGACAGGTAGACAAATATGTAATGGCATCGTTCCTTCTGGTGTTTATATCATTAGAGAGAACGGAAAGACAATAAAAGTAGCTAAATAAAAGATATACAGTAGCGTTCAATGCGACACGATAAACTTGAAAGAGAGCTCGACTTGCTATTGTTGCTTACAGAAAGCCGACAGTATACGGTGACGCAACTATGCGATAAACTTGGCGTCTCAAGGAGAAACATGTATTATTATCTGGACTTCTTCAGAGATGCAGGGTTTAAAGTGGAGAAGAATGGTAATAGTTATTCTATAGATCGTTCGTCTCCATTCTTCGGAAAGCTTATTGAACGCATATCATTCACGGAGGAGGAGGCGGTAACAATACGCCGCCTCCTTGACAACGTGAAGGGTGCTAATGCCATCGTAGAAACACTTAAAAGGAAGATAGACCGCTTCTATGACTTCGGAATCCTTGCTGCTGACATCACGAGTGAGCGGGCTGCACATAATATAAGTGCCTTGCACGATGCCATAAAATATGAACATCAGGTTGTGCTGCGTGGATATTCTTCGCCGCACAGTAGTACTACAAGAGACCGACTTGTTGAGCCTTTCATGCTAATGGACGGCAACAGAGAGGTGAGATGCTATGAGCCAGCTTCGGGCTTGAATAAGACTTTTAAGATTATACGAATGTATGACGTGGAGCCACTTGCCGACAACTGGATGTTTAAAGATAAACATAAGCAGATGTTTACTGATGTTTTTATGTTTAGCGCAGAAACGACAACTACCGTGGAAATGGTACTTGGACAACTCTCATATAATATATTGTCGGAAGAATATCCCCGTGCCGTTAGTCATGCCACGCAGATAGACAAGACCCACTGGCTACTTTCTCTTGATGTATGCAGCTATATTGGAGTAGGCAGGTTCGTTCTCGGACTTTATGATGATATAGAAGTGTGTGGAGATGAAGGCTTTATATTATATTTAAAGGAGAAGATAGAGAACTATCACAAATCTCTTTCCAATACGAAAGCTCTATAGTTCAGCATGAAATCCCTATAGCTGAAGCTTTGATTTTAGTCTTCAGGAAAAACATAATCCTTGTGTTTCGGAAGCCATCGCCTTTTCAGAATATGCGCCAAGTATATCGCAGAAACCACTATTGCATAGTATGCAATAATCTGAATGATAGAGATGTTGATGCCTTCAATACTTGAGAAAGGCAACTTTGCCATGAAATCAAGTGAGGAGTTCATCATGTTTACAGTTCCATTCATTATTATGGAAATGAGATATTGTAATACTGGAATCCATCCAACAATAAACATTGCCACGGCGCAATATAATAATATCATGGCAAGAGGTATGGCTATAAAGTTTGATGAGAGGAAATAACAGGAGAACCTACCGAAGTAAAATGCCACTATAGGTGCAGTTCCTATTTGTGCAGCCACCGAAACGCTCACCATCCCCATTACCCATTTGTATAGCGTGTTGCCTTTCAATCGCTCCGTTTCCATAACCTTATAAATATGTTTTTGCAATAGTAGGATAGCCGCAACGGCAACAAATGACATCTGAAAACCAATGTCGAAGATGCTCAGAGGTGAGAATAGTAATATTATGAATGCAGCAAGAGACAAACTATTCATAGGTTCAGTGTTTCGCTGCGAGATATTTACGATGTTGTAAATAGTCAGCATAATTGCCGAGCGCACGGCAGACAAAGGAGAACCAACAAGGATGACATATCCCCAAATAGACATCAGAATAAATATGTTCGTTGGTATGCGCCACCATTTCTTATTGTTCTTGCGCCATAACAATAGTGTGAGCAGTGTGTATATTATACTTAGGTGCAAGCCCGAGAGTGCCAAAATATGTGATGCACCCGCTTTTGAATAGTTCTCTTTTATATCTTTCGACAACATAGATTTATCCCCAAGCGTCAGTGCAGATAGTATTGCGAGGTTGTCTCCATCTATGTTTGCACTCGAATATAATGCGGATAATCTGTTGCGAAGTGCATCAAAGAAAAGTCTTATTCTTAGTTGTAGGGGTAGGGCATCCCTATTTAGTTGCCTCTTTTTTATATTGTTGCTGTATACAAAGGTTTCGGCTTTAAATCCCTGTGTATATAGATATAGCTGATAGTTAAAATGGGAGTTGGTGAAATTCTTAGGCTTTGTAAAAACGGAGAAACCATCAATCCCGTCGCCAGGTCGTATATCGCTTATGCTATCATTTGTAGGATAAATGGTCATCCTTACCTTAAACTCCTTGCATCTCTTGTTCTCCATGCCGACAACCATAGCATCTATTTGCGATGTCTTTCCCCTTGGCTTTGGCTTGGATAACACTACGGCATTGTATCTCGTGTATTCGGGCTTAGGACTTTGCATAGTATCCATTTGCAGAGACATGATATAGCTGCCCATAAATACTATTGCTGAGATAGAAAACAGGTTTGACCAATCCGTTTTTCTTAGGAGTAAAAGGGAAAGACATGCGGAAATAACGGCAACGACAGCATACCCTGTGGCTGATATTCCACAAGGATATAGATACCGCAGCGTAATCCCACCAATGAACAGCAATACAAAAACTGTTGTTACGTATATTGACAGAACCTTTGTACAAGTGTTCATTTTAGGCGTGTTCTAAAAATTCCACGTATTAATAAATTATATTTTGATGGATATACTC
>CAVKAH010000183.1:0-3730 GCA_963654095.1 Oscillospiraceae bacterium | reverse complement strand
CGGGCTATGCGACTGAAGAAGGACGAAAAAGATGCCGGATAAAAGCAAAAAGACTCAAAGAGTATATCCGTCAAAATAGTATTTAATAATGCGTGGAATTTATAGAACACGCCTTAAATAATTCATAAAAAAGTATATTATGAACAAATGCGAATTAAAGCCAGCTTGTGTCTTTGAGCAGTTTGCCAAAGTGAACAAGATTCCTCGCCCTTCTAAGCACGAGGAGAAAATGATAGAGTTCCTTAAGGAATTCGGTGAGGAAAGAAATCTCGAGACCGTAGTAGACAAGACGGGAAACGTGATAATACGCAAGCCTGCCACTAAGGGATACGAAGACAGAGAAACCGTTATCTTGCAGAGTCACATGGATATGGTATGCGAGAAGCTTGTTGACGTGGATATCGACTTCACAAAAGACCCAATAGAGACTTATGTCGACGGCGAATGGATGAAGGCAAAGGGTACTACACTGGGTGCTGACGATGGTATAGGATGCGCCATGGAGATGGCAATTCTTGACAGCGATGATATAGAGCATGGTCCTATTGAGTGTGTATTCACCCGTGATGAAGAGACTGGACTTACTGGTGCGATGGGTATGGAGGCAGATTTTATGACTGGAAGCATGCTTATCAATCTGGATAGTGAGGACGAAGGACAGATTTTTATCAGTTGTGCTGGCGGACAGACCACCACTGCAACGTTTAAGTTTAATAGGGAGAAAGCTCCTAATGGCTATTTCTTTATGAACGCATCCATAAAGGGACTGGTTGGCGGACATAGCGGCGACGATATCAATAAGAAGCGTGCCAACTGCATAAAGCTACTCACACGTTTCCTCTTTATGGAGCAAGAAAAGACAGATGTTCGTCTTGCCAAGTTTAATGCTGGGCGTATGCACAATGCTATCCCTCGTGATGGATACGTGGTATTTGCCGTGCCAGCTGCCGATAAGGAGCAGGTAAAAGCCGATTGGAACGTATTTGCTGCCGACGTAGAAGAGGAGTTCCACGTTACGGAGACCGACATACATTTCTCTCTGGAGAGTTGCGATACAGAGGATGTATTGCCAAAAGAGAAATCAGAAAAGTTTGTTCTTGCCATGCAGGCTGTATACAACGGCGTGCTAACAATGTGTCAGGACAAAGCATTGGAGTGGATGGTTGAAACATCAAATAATGTGGCAAGCGTAAACACTAAGGATAACGAGATTGTTGTAGTGGCTTCTCAGCGTTCCAATGTGATGAGTAATCTGCGAAACATGACCTGCACAGTAAAGGCAGCATTCCTTCTTGGCGGTGCTGAGGTGGTGGTAAACGATGGCTATCCTGCATGGAAGATGAACCCAGACAGCAAACTCACGGACATCGTGGTTGACACTTACAAGAAGTTGTTCCATAAAGATCCACTCGTTATTGGTATTCATGCGGGATTGGAGTGCGGTTTGTTCTCAGAGAAATATCCTCACATGGACATGGTTTCGTTCGGTCCTACGTTGCGTGGTGTTCATGCTCCTGACGAGCGACTGCTCATACCTACCGTACAGATGGTATGGGATCATCTGCTTGAGGTATTGAAAAACATCCCTAAAAAATAGTCTTTGTTTATACAAACATTGCAACAAATAAACAATTGATATATGTTTAAAGCCTCGAAACCAACAAGTTTCGGGGCTTTTCTATAAAAACTATCTCGTCATACCCCTGCTTTTTCTACTTTTTATGACAGATATATGACAGATATTGTAAACATAAGTTATCTGTCAGTAGTATAACATCTTGATATATAGACGTTTATTTTATTTGCTGACAGAATGACGGATAAAATAAAAAAAATACATTAGTGTCTCATTAAAGTCGGGACACTAATGTACGGATTTATATTATTTTGTTACTCTAAACCAGTCTGCGTCTATCCAACCGCGGTTAGTCTTTCCTGCAGGTTCAAAGGCAGCGAAGCCTATCTTTGCTCCAATCCATTTGCCTTCACGCATATTGAAGACCTTACCCACCTTGGTGTATTTCTTGCCATCTAGACTATAGGCAAACTGACATTTACTATCGTCTACAATCATTCGCATATAGATGTCGATATGTGTACCTGGCTGATAGTCTATCTTATCTACGGCAGTTGGCTTTAATGTGGCGAGAACCTCTGCCTGCTGTGCTTTACCCTTGTCTGCACTCTTGCAGATAAGCTGCTGTAGCTGGAACTCATCGCCAACTCTCTTTACAACGAGAGCGGAATAGTCGAGTCCTTGCATGATGATACCACCACTCTGGTTCTGATCCTTAGAAGTAAAGCGCAGTTTTGCTGTGGCTGTAAACTTGTCGGCAGGAGTCTTCTGTAACAGAAGGTTAGGCACCTCCCATAGGTTTGGTGCATTTTCCGACAATTTGTGGGTATAGATACGCATTGTACCAAAGGCTGTAGGCATACCGAAGGTCTGGTCGTAGTTTGCATGCCATTGCCACTGAAGTCCGAGTTGTGTAGAGTTGAACTCGTCGCTTTCCGCAGGATTTTCAATCTCAACCTTGCCCGAAGTCTTTGGCTTGCGGTATGTTATAACAGGCTCACCACAATAGTCGCCGTCTTTGTCTATACCCATCACAGGCCAGTTGTCCTTCCATGTAACAGGTTGCAGGTGTACTACACGACCGTATGCCTCCTTATCCTGGAAATGCAAGAACCAGTCTTCGCCAAACTTTGTATGTACCCATGCTCCCTGATGAGGACCGTTGACGTTTGTCTTGCCTTGGGCAAGAACCACCTTACTCTCATACGGACCATACACATTCTTAGAGCGCATGGCAACTTGGAAACCTGTTGGCACACCACCAGCAGGGAACATTACCCAGTACCAGCCGTCTCTTTTATAGATCTTTGGTCCCTCGCAGGTGCGGCTCTCCTTACCATTACCGTCGTATATTATTACAGGATTACCAATGGCTTTCGTACCATCGGCAGACAACTCACGTACTACGATGATCGACGCAAAGCGTGAGCGGCTGTTGGCATAGGCATTTACGAGATAGCAGCGACCGTCTTCGTCCCATAGCGGTGTGGTATCTATCATTCCTTTCCCAGGGATTACACATAACGGCTTTGACCATTCGCCAGCAGGATCTTTGGTCTTTACCATGAATACGCCATAGTCAGGGTCACCCCAATAAATATAAAATTCACCATTGTGATAGCGTATTGAAGGTGCCCAGATGCCGTTTCCGTGCGATGGCTTATCAAACTCCTGCTTGGGTTCAAGCTCATTTACGGCATGTCCGATTATCTTCCAGTTCACCATATCCTTGGAATGGAGGATAGGAAGTCCAGGTAGACAGTTGAACGAACTTGCCGTAAGATAGTAATCTTCGCCAACGACACAAGCGTCAGGGTCGCTGTAGTCGGCATTTATCACGGGGTTTGTGTAGGTGCCGTTACCATTGTCGGGGCAACAAACCTGCGATTTATACTGTGCCGAAACCGCAAGTGGCAGTGCAAGCAAAGTTGCGATAAATAGATTTTTCATCATTGTTGTAAATATTATTAGTTGTTGATTAATTTTAAGTATTGATACCTTTATCTATATATTACGTTGACGTATTTTCCCTCGATGCGTTCAATACGAAACTCATAGTTCGTTTTGTGCGTAATGCTCATCATACTGGCAAAGGGCAAAGCCTTTGACGATAACGATAAGGCAACATGCCCCATTGTTCGCCTTAGGTTTATC
>CAVKAH010000182.1:1312-3732 GCA_963654095.1 Oscillospiraceae bacterium | reverse complement strand
TGATATGCAGGATATGGAGTTCACCGTTCAGGAAGGTAAGCTATGGTTCTTGCAGACACGTAACGGAAAGCGTACAGGTACAGCGATGGTAAAGATTGCCATGGACTTGCTTCGTGAAAGCGAGATAGACGAGAAGACCGCTCTTGAGCGTTGCGAGCCAAATAAGCTTGACGAGCTTCTTCACCCTATATTTGATAAGGAAGCACAGAAGAAGGCAAAGGTGTTGACACGCGGACTTCCAGCATCTCCAGGTGCAGCATGCGGACAGATTGTGTTCTTTGCTGATGATGCAGAGAAATGGCATGATGCAGGTCATCGTGTAGTGATGGTTCGTATCGAGACAAGTCCTGAAGACCTTGCAGGTATGGCAGCAGCCGAAGGTATCGTAACGGCACGTGGCGGTATGACATCTCATGCAGCCGTAGTGGCACGCGGTATGGGTAAGTGCTGTGTATCAGGAGCAGGTGCTTTGAATATCGATTATAAGGCAAGAACAGTAGAGATTGATGGCGTTACCCTGAAAGAAGGCGATTACATCTCTCTGAATGGTTCTACAGGAGAGGTTTATTTCGGTGAGGTTAAGACAAAGCCAGCAGAGGTTACAGGCGATTTCGCTGCATTGATGGAACTCTGCAACAAATACACTAAGTTAGTAGTACGTACCAATGCTGATACACCACACGATGCAGAAGTAGCTCGCAAGTTTGGTGCTGTAGGTATCGGTCTTTGCCGTACAGAACACATGTTCTTTGAGAACGAGAAGATTAAGGCAATGAGAGAGATGATTCTTTCAGACACCGTAGAGGGTCGCAAGAAAGCTCTCGAGAAGCTGTTGCCTTATCAGCAGAAAGATTTCTATGGAATCTTGAAGGCAATGGACGGATGTCCTGTAAATATCCGTCTGCTCGACCCACCATTGCACGAGTTCGTACCACACGATCTTGCAGGTCAAGAGATAATGGCAAAAGAGATGGGTGTTACAGTACAGGAGATTAAGCATCGTGTAGACAGCTTGAGCGAGCACAACCCAATGCTCGGACACCGTGGTTGTCGTCTTGGAAACACATATCCTGAAATCACAGAGATGCAGACAAAGGCCATCCTCGGTGCTGCTGTTCAGCTCAAGAAAGAAGGATTCGATCCTAAGCCAGAGATTATGGTTCCATTGATCGGTATCGTTAACGAGTTTGATGTGCAGGAGTCTGTTATCCGTTCTACTGCCAAGAAGCTCTTCGAGGAAGAAGGTGTAGAGGTAGAATTCCGTGTAGGTACGATGATAGAGATACCTCGTGCTGCTCTTACTGCAGGATACATTGCCAAGAAAGCAGAATACTTCAGCTTCGGAACAAACGACTTGACACAGATGACATTCGGTTATAGCCGTGATGACATTGCAAGTTTCTTGCCTGTATATCTTGACAAGAAGATACTTAGCGTTGACCCATTCCAGGTTCTTGACCAGAATGGTGTTGGTCAGTTGATAGAGATGGCTGTAGAGAATGGTCGCAAGACGCGTCCAGAACTTACTTGCGGTATTTGCGGTGAGCATGGCGGTGAGCCATCATCAGTAAAATTCTGCCACAAGGTAGGTCTTAACTACGTCAGCTGCTCTCCATTCCGTGTGCCAATCGCACGTTTGGCAGCGGCGCAGGCAGCAGTAGAAGAATAATTCAAGAGAAACAGAAAATAATAAGAAAGAGGGCGTGTCAACAACTGGCACGCCCTCTTTCAATGATATGTAGTGATAACCATTTGTTTTATGTTTCGTTCAATGTCATATTCATTCTCTTTTGCCTGTTACCACTATTGAGGGTGGTAGCTTACCACCTTTTCTCTTGGTATGAGTTTATACATCATTCCCTCATATTGTTAATATCCTGGATTCTGAGACCAATTTGAGTATTTGTAAAGTTCATTACTAGGGATTGGCAATAGGTTATAATGAGAATCAATACCAGTCAATGATTGTATCTTTCCTAATCTTTTCAGTGCTGCAAACGTTCCATAGTAATCCTTGCGATTAGCATACCATTTAGAACTATTGTCCACCCCAGAAGCTTCATCCCTGAGATATGCAATATATTCTGTGGAATAAATTTCAATATCATTTTTTTCTTGTTCATTACGAAGAATGAAAACGTCTTCATCAGATACTTCGTCAAGTACGCTCTTTGCCTTGTCTTTCATGCCAAGAGCTAAATAGATTTCTGCTTTCAATATGTTGACAGCCTTTTGGGTAAAGTAGTAATTAGGTTGTCGTGGATTTATGTACAAATTGTCTAAGAGACTTAATGCAAACTTATATTGTTCTTCTGTACTTGAAGGTGAATTATAAAGATTGGCATCAACAGAAATTTGGGAAACAATTGGCAGATTACCCCATTGAGTTGCCATATTATACATTACAAATGCACGCAAAG
>CAVKAH010000182.1:0-1245 GCA_963654095.1 Oscillospiraceae bacterium | reverse complement strand
AATAAGGTTCTTTGTTGTAAGGTGTATCTGCCTTTTGCAAATTTTGAATTATTTTGAGTGCGTAACTGATACTCTTATAACCATAATTCCATAACTTTTCAACAACGGAATAATCTGGTGTAAGTTGTTGGAGATTATTATTATTCAATCTCATTACATCAAGTTCGTTTTGCAACTTTATGTATTCAAGGACATTTGCATATATAGCGTTTGTAACAGCAATGACAGCTCCCTCACCGATATCATAGTCATAGTATTGGTCTGTAGGCTTTTCCTCTTGATCTTTATCATCAATTACACCATCGCCATTGAAATCGACATAAGAAGAGAAATCATTGATGGTAACATCGCTTCCTTTACCTTGGTAGAAATCTTTCATTGCTTGGATTATGGTAGCTGGATGACAATTCTTCTGCCCCTCTTTAATAGTTTCCTTAATAGTGCTATTGTCGATAGTGCCATCTTTTTCAAGGTCGCTGGAGAACTTAGCGATAAACTCGGAGAATTCTGCCTCTGATTTATCGTATAACATTATCGAAGATATTGCTAATAGAATGCTTGCATCCTTATTGTTATCAGTGAGCGATACTTTCTCTGGTGAACTCATCTTATCCGTAATGGCAAATGTTTTTAGTATCTCCTGCTCAGCTTGTTTCTTTGCGGTTTGGAAAGACGTACCGTTTTTTACAAGATATTTTACACGGTCGTATTCTAAATGAGTAAGCAAGTTAACATTCAAATTCTTCGTTTCATTGGCGTTGGCTATAGCTTTGAGCGTAATTTGCGAACTTGACAATTTTCCCGTACATTCATTGTAAAAGTAACCACTTGTCTTCAACTCTACAATTCCGCTACTCAAACTTAAAGTTTGTCCAAAATCGAAACTACCCAAATCATTTGATGTGTTCGTAGAGAATGACTTACCTGATTGTGAAAGGTCTTCGTTCAAATCCTTTAAGGTTACTTCAGAACCTTGAACAAACGGACCTTTCTCAATAAGTCCCGCAATTTGTTTTGAAATAGGATTATTTTGTCCGCCGTCATCACTATTACTACATGAAACGAACATAATAGCACAAACGGAAATTATAGCCAAATTTTTATTCATATCGTCAATTATTATAAGTTATACTAGCATACATTTTAAACGATAAGTTAATGATTTTATTGTCTTTACGTATATTTTTTCTTATTTATCTGTCATTCTATCACTATTTTATGTAAGTGGTTTGATAACAGCAAGTT
>CAVKAH010000181.1:0-3802 GCA_963654095.1 Oscillospiraceae bacterium | reverse complement strand
ACTTGCGCAATCATCAAGAATACGGATTACGCTGCCGTTGTCCATTGGCCAACGAGCCAAATCGCGCATACGCTTGCCTGTTCCTTTGCAATAGAAATAGCAACCTTTCAGTGCTGGAAGTGTAACGCCGATTTGCTTTACCTCGCTGATGGCTGGCATTGCCTTTATCTCATCGTCCACAAACTCTGTAACGTTTACGGTAATGTTGCCGCCGTTGCGCTCAGCCCATCCGTTCTGCCATAGATAGCCAGCTACTTCTGCAATTTTCTCAACCTCAGCTTTCAAGCCTGGGTGTCCTTCAAGAATACTTTTCATAATATGTTTTGTATATTTGTTAATGTTTTCCCGTTTGTATCAGAAATATCTTTTCTTGTTAGATACATGATTGTTTTCTCTTTTGCAAAGATACTTAATAAAATGATAATGACAAATGTGTAAAATGATTTTTAATCTTCTTTTTTTGAGATTGATTAGGAGAAATCGTCTAATATCTGGTATGTTTGTCCAAGAGTAGTGAGTTGCAAAACTTAAATAAATTATATGCTTCAGCTCTTAAATAAGACTAAAGAAGTTTGGTTTGTATATATAATGTTGTACTTTTGTGTTGCATATTTATGTGCATATAATATTTTGCAAACTACAAATTTATTCATGATGAAGAAACTAATAACTTTTGCCGTAGCTCTCTTTATGGGGGTTGCCACTACTTTTGCTAATGATTATGGTAAGTATTATCAAAACTTGCCAGTGAAAATGTCGCAACCTGTCCTGCCTGTAATACCTGATTATAGCGTGAATATTAAGGACTTCGGTGGGGTGGGGGATGGACTATTCCTCAACACGGAGGCTTTTGAAAAGGCTATAAAGGCTCTTGATAAGAATGGCGGCGGACATCTTGTTGTGCCAGAGGGGCTGTGGCTCACAGGACTGATCTCTTTGAAAGACAATATCGACCTGCATATTGAGAAGAATGCTATCGTTATGGCTACGCCAGACCGTATGCAGCATTTTAAAGTGAAGGACGGTGTGAGAGAGAAGAAGTGTACTCCGCTGATTTCTGCCAGCAAACGTAAGAACATTAGTATTACTGGTGAAGGTACGATCGACGGCAATGGCGTGATGTGGCGTCCTGTAAAACGTTCTAAAGTGAGCGACGTGGAATGGAAAGCGTTTACATCTATGGGTGGCACGGAGAAGGAAGGAGGAAAGCTTTGGTTCCCTTTCAATCTGAAGCATTATGAGAATATCGCCGACTCGCCAGAGGCTCAAGAGGGACTTAGAACACATCTCGTTCGTCTTACCGACTGCGATCAGGTTCTCGTAAGTGGCATTACGATCCAAAACTCTCCTAAGTTTCATCTTATCCCTACACGTTGCACCAATGTCGTTGTGGATGGCGTAACAATCCGTTGTCCATGGAACGCACAGAATGGTGATGCCCTCGACATCAGCTGTTGCAAGAATGTTCTGCTTGTAAACAATACTATTGATGCTGGTGATGACGGTATCTGCATGAAGGGTGGTGCTGGTAAGAAAGCTGCTCCCGACGGACCTTGCGAGAATATCCTTATTCAGGACAACACCGTTTATCATGCTCATGGCGGATTTGTAATAGGCTCTGAATTCTCTAACGGCATGAAGAACATCGTGGTTCGCCATAACCGCTTTTCTGGTACAGATACTGGTTTGCGCTTCAAAAGTGGTATAGGTAGAGGCGGAATAACGGAGAATATATATATCAGTGATATTGTGATGACCGACATAAAAGATGAGGCTATCATCTTTGAGTGTACGTATGCTGACAAGAAATACAGCGTAAAGGATGAAAAAGGTGAGGTTACCATACCAAAGAATGCTGAGTGTGTTCCTGTCTGGAGCGATATTCATATAAATAATGTGGTATGTCGTGGTGCAAAGACAGCCATCAGTGCACACGGGTTGCCTGGCTACGACTGTTTGAAAAATATCAGCATCGACAATTCCACATTCTTCTACACGAATAAAGACAAGGATATCGACGCTAACGCAGGGGTTGCAATTAGTGGATGTAAGTTTGCAACGTTCTAACGTGTATAATATATTTTTTTTATTTTATCTGTCATTCTGTCATCGAATAATACAAGTGCTTATCTATCAGTAGTTTATACTACTGATAGATAAGCAATATTTACAATATCTGTCATTTATCTGTCATGAAGTGGATTTATCTGTCATGAAGTGGATGTGTTTGTCATGAATAGACCATGAATTATGTATGTTAAGTACCCACTTTTCCTACAAAAAGGTATAGGGTTACGCATCATAAGAATATAGGTAAAATGCCGTCCAAAGTATTGTGTATCTGATAGTTAGTGCTATAATATCTAGAATATGCAGTATGACAGATACTGACAGATAATTTTAAATAAAAGCTTCTGTCAAACAACTTTTCCCCTTGATATATAACAACTTATCAAACTCGATGATAGAATGACAGATTTTTTAGAAAAAAATTTTTCTTGTATCATTATTTTCTCGTCGGTCAGTAGGTCTGTTGACAAGTCTTGTGCTTCCAAAGGATAAAAATATAGGTGAAAAAGTAACGGAGTTTCAAGAAAATACGTATCTTTGCGTAAAACATTATCGTTTTAGATACTAATTGCTTGTTACAGATTATCGCAAGGAGAAAGAAATATGGATACAAAAGATAGAACAAGACAAGATTCTGGAACATACTATTTTAAATATTAAAAAAGGAGAAGGAAATATGGATACAAATTCTATAGCATTGCAAAATCCTCAACTGGTGGTTTCTGTATCAGATCCGTCTTTGGTAAATAAACTAAAAAATGCCATAAAGATGCTGAATGGGGTAAGTTCTATTTCGGTATTGAAACCTAAGAAGACAGGAATTGAAGAGGCTTTGGATGATATTCGCTGCGGAAGGGTGACTGAATGCAAAAATGCGGAAGATATGTTTGATAAATTAGGGCTATGAAATATAGACTTGTATTTACCAAACGCTTTGAAAAAGATGCCGGATAAAAGCAAAAAGACACAAAGAGTATATCTGTCAATATAGAATTTAATAATATGTGGAATTTTTAGAACACGCCTTAAATGTGGAAGCTTATCATAAGTTGCGAAACATTGAAGACAGATTTGCTAAACATTTATGAGGAAAATTTGGTAAATCGTAAAGAAAAAGACAAAAATTTATACACAATTGAATAATTAGTCATACCTTTGCAGTTGCGATTGATCATTCCTGAAGAGAATGGTCGGTGAATGGAGACTATAAATGTGTAATTAAGGCTATACACAATACCAATATGCTTAATGTACTTTCGCAACTTCCATATATGGTTGCAGCAAAAGACATAAAGTAAAAAGAGGATATGACGCAGGATTGCTTGAATCCTTCTTTTACAGCCAACGTAAGCGCAAGCTTACCTAAAGGTATACACGTTGTCGGGACTGAAAAGTTATCAGCTCCGAAAGTAGAAGGAGTATCCATACGTAAACGTGTGCATAAGCAGGAAGATCCTTCCACTCAACCTACCTCTTGGAGCTATCTTTTCCTCCAGCACATGGCGGCAAGAGTATTCCAAAAGTGGATGGAAGTATATAATAGAGACAAACCAAAGCAATTACAGCAACCTTTCTTTATTCATCAGACTTACCGCTATTATTATAAGGATGAGGAAAACCAACGTGGCGTAAAAAAGGTGTTGGAGCCTTCCGTCAGTGGACTTATCTTTCTTCAGGGCACAGTAAGAAGCATACAAGAATTTCTTAAAGAGAATTTTCCACAATATCATTT
>CAVKAH010000180.1:0-3811 GCA_963654095.1 Oscillospiraceae bacterium | reverse complement strand
CGTTAAGGTAGAAGCCGTAGAAGCTTTCCACTACTTTAGCTGCGGCATACGAAAACATTGAAGCCTCGTCGTAGTCGCCATAGGCATGAAGACTGTCCACCTGAAAGTCTTCCCAAAGTTTTCCGTAAATCTGGTCTTTCTTGGAGTAATACTGTTCGAAGTCTACGAGGATGGATATTGGCGTACCCGGCACGTTCCATCTTCCGATTTTGATTTTTAATCCTTCTTTAGCGGCTTCCTCTTTCCAATCGGCAAAGAGCTTATTGTCTTCGCTAAAGTAGATATTCTTTTTATCATGCCAACAGTCAGGTCCGATAAAGATAATCTTGTCATTCATCGCTTTCTGCAAGGTATTTGCTCTTGTTGAAAGCACGGCATATATGCCACCCACCTTATTGCATACTTCCCAACTTGACTCAAAAATATAATCAGGTTTTAATAGTTTATTGTTCATACTGACATAAATGATGACTGCGTGCAAAGGTAATATGAAATTGTCATAAAAACAATTTTAATTGTCTTTTATTTTTTATTTTCTTTAAAAAATTGATATGTAAACGTTTGTGTATGTATTGTGATAATGTTTGCCGCTATTACAGAGGTGTATTCACGTCTATTATAGCCATTGAAAGAATATGCTTTACGATGCGTAAGTCTATAGGTAACGAAGCATGGGGCTATAGTTTGTGTGATGTTAGCCTATAAGTTGTGTTATTTGGACTTATGAATATGGAGACAAATGCTATTGCTGTATGTATGACAGAAACTGACAGATAATGTTAAACAAAAGCTTTTGTCAAGCATGGCTATATGCTTGATATATAAGTATATATCATGGTTTAATGACAGAATGACAGATAATTACAAAAAAATATTATTATGTATTTTTCCTTTTTTGCTGATGGTGTGTGTCATCAATCTCTTTATTTCACCTTAATTTATAGGAAAAGAGAATATAAAAAGGAACACCCTTGTATTGATAAGAGCGTTCCATTATATCTATAATATTGAAAGGATTGCGATTATTTATATAGAGGACCGAAATTTGTGCAAGCTCGGAAGTCTGCTCCTTCCTTATCCATACCGAAAGCGTTCCATACGGCAGGACGGAAAATCTTGTTTTCTTCTACATTGTGCATACATACAGGTATGCGAAGCATAGAGGCAAGTGTTATAAGGTCGGCTCCAACATGTCCATAGCAGATTGCGCCATGATTTGCTCCCCAGTTGTTCATTACTGAATACACATCCTTGAACGCTGGTTTGTCGCATAAACGTGGTACAAACCATGTGGTTGGCCATGTCGGGTCGGTGCGCTTATCGATAGCCTTGTGTATCTCTGGGTCAATGTCAACAGTCCAACCTTCAGCAAGCTGGAGTACAGGACCTTGTCCCTTTACGATATTTAGGCGAGCCATAGTAACAGGCATTCCACCCCTTGTGAGGAAGTTTGAAGAGAAGCCACCTCCACGGAAGTAATCACGGTTAGCAGGATACCATGTAGTATTTTTCAAGCACTTTTCCATGTCTTTCTCTGTCAAGTTCCAAGGTTCTCTCATTTCTGGGTTGCCTTCAGCGTCAGTACATCGTCCTGTTCCGTCGAGGGTTGTTGCTCCAGAGTTGATGAGATGGATTATGCCATTCGCAGCTCTACCTGTAAGTTCCTTACCTGTAACACGCTTTACAGCCTCTGGACTCCAATATGTTCTTACGTCAGAGAATATAGTGGCACGGTTTGTTATAAGGTGCTCGAGTAGCATTGTGAGTCCGTTGCAAGTGTCGTTTTCTGTTGCGAAGACGTATGCTTCACGTATTCCGTTCCAGTCGAACGATGTGTTAAGCATGGCTTCAGCGAAATCACCGTTAGGCTTATAGTCGGTCCATTGACGCTGTCCTTGGAAACCACCAGCTATGGCATTATGTCCGAGAGCCTCTTCGTAGTACCCTGCTTCGTGGAGTTTCTTGTTGCCAGTCATCAAGTCGCGGAAGATAATAGCCATTTTCGTAACAAATTCCCAGTCTTCATCCTTGCCTTTGCGGTCTTTCTTCTTTTCGTCACGGTTACCAATATCTTCTCCTTCATTAGGAACGCAGTATTGACGAACCCACTTGATTGCCTTTTCATACTCGTCTTTATCGTAAATTTCCAAGTCTATACGACGTAGAATTTCCGTCATATCCACCTGCTCAGCTCTCATTCCGAGATATTCTTGCATGAAATCGGCATTCGCTATACTTCCTGCAATTCCCATGGCAACATTACCTATAGACAGATAAGACTTTCCTCTCATTGTAGCAACTGCTTGTGCACAACGTGCCCAACGAAGGATTTTCTCGCTGACATCTTCAGGGATAGTGTTGTCTTCAAGGTCTTGTACATCGTGACCATATATGCCGAAGGCTGGAAGTCTCTTCTGTGCATGAGCAGCAAGTACGGCAGCGAGGTATACAGCACCAGGGCGTTCTGTTCCGTTAAATCCCCATACAGCTTTTGGATATGTAGGGTTCATATCCATTGTCTCTGAACCGTAGCACCAACAAGGTGTAACAGAGATAGTGGCCCCAACTCCACATTTCTCAAATTTCTCAGCGCATCTTGCAGCCTCAGCCACTCTTCCTATTGTAGTGTCGGCTATAACACATTCTACAGGAGAACCATCTCCGTTACGTAGATTTCTGGAGATTAGCTCTGCCACAGCGTTAGCCATTTTCATTGTTTTGTCTTCAAGACTTTCACGTATTCCCCCCTGACGAGCATCGATAATAGGGCGAATACCAATTTTTGGATAGTTCTTCATTTTCTTAAAGGTTTAATATGTTGCTTATGTTATTAGCTATAAAAGGTAATAAATGTATGTTTACTCCTCGTAAATTAGACACATATATATATATAATGTAATGTCGAGTTGTCGTTAAATCTTGTTAACCTGATGGCTTAAGCCTTACAGATTCTTTTTCCATCGTTTTTTAGTAGTATTGCCCCTTTGAGACTTTTTATTATTTCATCCCTGTCGCCGATATAAATCTTTGGTTTTATGCTCGACGGAAATCTACTGAAATATGGCGCAGAAGTAAAATACCATGCACAACTTTCTATTTTGAAACACATGGGTATTTGTTTCCAGAGCATGAAGATGCGTGTCTTTGCTGCTACGGTAACGCCAATTCTTCCATCGCTAAGTTGAGATATGCATACGTAACGTGGCTTTTCTATAGTGGAATCGTTGTTCGTTTGTTCGATAGCGGTATGCCTTTTCGATATAGCAATATGTCTGCCGTATCTTTTGTTTATCTCGTTCATCATACGCTGGAATATCTTTCCGTGTGCGCTTGAGTCTTTAATTTGTTTGTAGGCAATATAATAATGTATCATCTCGTGTATGATAACATCTTCTAGTTCATTCTCTGGTAAATCTCTGTAGCTGCTTATAACCATTCTGAAGTTATAATTCTGTGTTTTTCCCAATAATGTTCTTTTCCTGTTGCAGATAAGTCCTCCGAGCGAAGTTTTGGCATGACCAATACGTATTGGTAGCATTGGCAGTGTGTTGCCAAAAATCTGATTGTTGAAATAGTGGAACTTCTGTATTACGAAATCTTTATCCGCTCTCATTGTTTTATAGTATTTAAGATGATTTTCTATGATAAGAAATATTTTGTTGTATATCTGAAACTCGAAAAGTTCTTTCTTCAGTTATTGACTTATGCATATACAATTAGAAATGTGTGTATATACAATTATATACTTGTATATATACAAAAAAAATTGATTGTCTCACGACAACCAATCTTTTATTAACCTTAATAATCT
>CAVKAH010000179.1:0-3875 GCA_963654095.1 Oscillospiraceae bacterium | reverse complement strand
AGGGTATAGAGGCAAAGGGTTATATATGCGATGTTACCAAGGAAGAAGAGGTGTTGAAGATGGTTGCTGATATAGAGAAAGAACTCGGCACTATCGACATCCTCGTAAACAACGCTGGTATCATCAAGCGTATTCCTATGACAGAAATGTCGGTAGAAGACTTCCGTCAAGTTGTTGACATCGACCTCAACGCTCCATTCATCGTTTCAAAGGCTGTTATACCTGGCATGATAAAGAAGGGACACGGCAAGATTATTAACGTATGCTCTATGATGAGCGAGCTAGGACGTGAAACCATTTCTGCATACGCTGCAGCCAAGGGCGGATTAAAGATGCTTACACGCAATATCTGCTCTGAGTTTGGCGAGCACAACATCCAGTGTAACGGTATCGGTCCTGGATATATTGCCACTCCTCAGACTGCTCCTTTGCGTGAGCGTCAAGCAGATGGCAGCCGCCATCCATTCGATAGCTTCATCATCAGCAAGACTCCTGCTGCCCGTTGGGGTACTCCTGAAGACTTGATGGGTCCTGCAGTATTCCTCGCATCAGATGCCAGCGACTTCGTAAATGGTCATGTTCTCTATGTTGACGGTGGTATTCTTGCATACATCGGCAAGCAGCCTTGATATTGGCAAGCATATCTTTTTTATAATAAAACGCCTTAATATAGGGTGAAGAATTATAGAATAATACGAAAAAATTATCCCCAACCACACTTTTATACGTGATTGGGGATATTTTTATTTATAAAACTTGTTGTCAACCTATTACTCTTGTGGCAACATCGTTACGTTTACGTAGTTCTTACCAACGATATTATCCTTTACATACTGTGCAACAGATGCTGGAGTAAGAGCCTCTACAAGAGACTTGTAGTCTGTATCCTTGTCTACACCATATTCGTCGAAGTCGGTTATAACACCCATCCAATAGCTGTTGGTCTTCAAACCATCTTCATACTGCTTGAGCATAAGGTCCTTTGTCTTCTTCAGCATATCAGCATCTACAGTTGTGCTTAATCTATCAAGCTCATCACGCATAATCTTTATAGCGATATCTTTCTTCTCAGGCTTAACAGGGCAGTAGCCATAGATAGCATTGAAAGGCTGGTCGCCGCCAAGTTGTGCAAATCCACCTGCCTGTGCAGAGTAAGCTGCGCTCTGCTCCTCGCGGATTATCTTCAGATATACCATATCGAGAATCTGACCAGCAGCATCTGCCTTGATAGAGTTGTCGAGAGACCATGGAGTGGTATTGTTATACCAGAACATGTAGATGTTCGACTTTGGAGTTTCCTGCTTGCGATAGAACGTATTGTCTACACTTCCCTTTGCATATACAGAATATGGTTTCCAATCCTCATGAACATATTTCTTGCCCTTCTTTATTGAAGGCAAAGAAGCAATATATTGCTCGATATACTGACGAACGAGAGTCTCATCAAAGTTACCTACGATAGTGAATGTAAAGTCGGCAGCATTTGCTGTACGTTCTTTAGCAATATGAAGGATACGGTCGTAATTAACCTTGTCTATATCGCTCTCCTCGAGAGACATATATAACGGACTGTGAGCATGGAGTGTATACTGCAGAGAATCGCTTAGCGCACTCTCTGGAGAGAGAGCTTTGTTCTTAAGAGCAAGCTTATACTGGTTTAGCAGAGTATTAACAGACTGCTCATCCTTCTTGATATTTGTGAAATACAAGTAATTCATCTGGAACATTGTCTCCATATCCTTTGGAGTACAGTTACCTGATGTATACTCATGAAGTTTACCAAGATGAAGGTCTACATTAGCGTTCTTACCTGCAAGAACCTTCTGAAGTTCTGTGCTACTAAAGTTGCCGAGTCCGCTATAACCTATAACAGCGTCAAATAGTTCAAGGTTTATACGGTCTTGCAAGCCATAGAGAGAAGCACCACCCTTAGAAGAAGCTTCCATCAACACTTCACCTTCCTTAAGGTTTGTCTTCTTCAACAGAACACGTGCACCATTGCTAAGTGTAAGTTCCTTATATCCAAACTTGCTGCTTTCCTTTTCAGAAACAATCTTACCAGCCTTTGGCATCTTGGCAATAAGTGGCTCCTGCTTAACGTTGTCTACGTATGCCTCTACCTTTTCTGCACGGGCTTCATCATAAGCCTTCTTTAGTCCAGCCTCTGTAGGATATGTTACGCCATCTTTTTCTGTATTCGTATCGTAGATTACTACGTTAGAATCGCTTACGCAGATAAGCTCTGGCATAGCCTGATTAATCATGTCTACAGGGAGCATCGGAGCGAGTTGCTGCATCATCTGGTATTTCTGCTCTACAGAAAGGAGAGGTTCATTCTCAAGATAGTTGCTTGCGCAAGCACGACCAAATACATCATTGTCAATCTTATCGCGGTTAGTAAACTGCTTTTCTAGATTACTCAAATAGTCTGCCTTTGCACGCTCATACTCTGTTGCAGTAAATCCAAACTCTACGGCACGTCTAGCTTCACGAGTTAGAGTCTTAAGAGTTTCCTCTGTCTTTCCCTCCTTTGGCATAGCATAGAAAGTGAAAGCATCCTTTGTCTTGGCAAAGATATAGTTGCCAGCATAGCCAACAGCCATAGCGTAAGGAGCGTCTGGCTTCTGTGCTTCTTCCTGGAAACGAGCGTTCATCATCGCACTTACCATATCCTTTACGTAGTCCTCAAGAAGGTATGGGAAATATGCTTTCTCCTCTTCAGGAGTACTTTCAGACTTAAACATCAGCTGTAAGCTGTTCATCTGTTCTTCTTTATCCTTATCTACAATAATGATAGGTTCTGCATTGTCTGGCACTGGCTCCAATTCAACCTTAGCAGGGTTGGCAGGATTCTTTATATCAGAGAACATCTCCTTTATCTTTGCCACCGTACGATCTACATCTATATCACCTATTACAATGATAGCCTGGTTTGTTGGATGATACCACTTTTCATAATAAGCACGCAGAGCCTCTGGCTTGAAATTGTCGATAACCGACATAAGACCTATAGGATATCTCTTACCATACTTACTGCCTGGATAGAGTTTCTCAAGGTTACGCTCAAACATACGACTACTTGCTGATGTTCGCAAACGCCATTCTTCATGAATTACACCACGCTCCTGATCTATTTCCTTAGGGTCGAGTGTTAGGTCATGGCTCCAGTCTTTCAATATAAGCAAGCATGAGTCGAGAGCTGCAATGCCACGTGTTGTAGGCACATTATTTATATTATATACAGTCTGATCTATTGATGTATAAGCATTAAGGTCGCCACCAAACTGCACACCGAGTGAACGTGTGTACTCTATAACACCATTTCCAGGGAAATTTTTTGTACCATTGAAACACATGTGCTCAAGGAAGTGTGCCAAACCGCGCTGGTTCTCCTCCTCCTGTATTGCACCTACACGCTGTGCAATATAGAAATTCACACGCTTTTCTGGATAACCGTTATGACGCACATAATACGTCAATCCGTTGTCCAACTTTCCTATTTTAACCTGCGGGTCAATAGGAAGAGGTTGCATCATAGGGTTTGCTTCCTGTGCATTAATAGATAGTGCACTTGAGAAAACCATAGCTGCAAACACAAAAAGTTTTCTTACTCTCATTTTATTATTTATTAAATTAAAATTATTGTTTCTACCATAATGTATAACATCTATATATTATACAAATTACCTATCATATAATTTCAACCTTACAAAATTATACATTTTACTAATACAATACGAGTAAACATCCCTTTTTACTACACTAATTCTATATTAATAACATATTTTTATATATAAAGTCCTTTATCAAAGGGATAAATAGAGATAGAAAGAAAAAAAACATCTCCTACATAATTATCTTCCACTCCATATAAT
>CAVKAH010000178.1:0-3911 GCA_963654095.1 Oscillospiraceae bacterium | reverse complement strand
ACATAAAGATGGACATCGTTATATCATAACACAATAAGCCTTAATCGTTACTTAATAAATTATTATCTTAGTTCAATAAATCTTTATGTCTGCGATAATCATTGAACCAACATAGTTGTTCAAGCGTCTAACCAATTGTGATTTCATCATAGACAAATCCGCACGGAGCGAGGGATTACCAATCTTGACAAACAAAGTCTGGTTTTTTATAAACTTTTCCTTAGTATATGCTGCTATCGCAGCACCAACAACAGCATCCCAAGCATTAAGCAAACGATGTTGGTACAACGGAGTTTCAAGTCCGTTCTGCCTTAAACAGATATTCAAAACATCCGAAAGATTTTGTACGTCGCGCTTAAACATAACTATACTTTATTAATCGTTACTGACAACTGTTCCGTTCTCAACATGGAATATCCTATGAGGAGCTTTTGACGAATGTAATATACTATCGAGGTGTTCCCTATTAGTATCTGTAAGAAATATCTGTCCAAAGCTATCGCCAGATACCAAATTGACAATCTGCTCTACCCTCTCAGCATCCAATTTATCAAAGATATCATCCAAAAGCAATATAGGTTTTGTCGTAGAAAACGTTTCTGATAGATACTTAAACTGTGCCAGTTTAAGGGATATAACAAATGTTTTATTCTGTCCTTGACTACCCTCACGGCGCATTGGATAACCATCGAGCATCATTTCCAAGTCATCACGATGCACCCCATGAAGGGAATACCCCACAGCACGATCCTTAAATCTGTCGCGCCTTATAACATCAAGTAGCGGTCCACGTTGACAATGAGAGACGTATCTAAGGCTTACAGTTTCTTTTCCACGTGATATTGATGAATAAAACTCCTGAAATTCTGGAATGATACTTTCAATAAAAGCAGACCTCTTTTCATATATCTTCTCTCCCTCTACTGCCATCTGTTCTTCCCAAAGATCTAACAATGTAGAGTCTGGCTCATCCTCTTGTTTTAAAAGACTATTACGCTGTTGCAATGCCTTATTGTATCTATTAAGAGAAGTAAGATATGTGGCATCCGTCTGAGAGATTACGATATCCATAAGTTTTCGCCTATCTTCGCTTGCCCCTTCTATAAGACTTGTATCCGAAGGAGAAACCATAATAAGGGGGATAAGACCTATATGTTCAGATAAGCGTTTATAGTCTTTCTTATTTCTACGAAAACGCTTCTTCACTCCACGCTTCATTCCGCAATATACGTTTTCCTCCTCTCCCTGTTCATTAACATATAGTCCGTCAAGCACACAGAACTCCGAATCATGGCGTATAACCTGAGAGTCAATGGCAGAATTTGAGCTTTTGCAAAAAGAAAGATAATACACGGCATCAAGGAAATTCGTTTTTCCAACACCGTTATGACCTATAAAACAGTTTATACCCTCACTAAAATCAAGGTTGGATTCTTCAATGTTCTTATATCCTATAATTGATATTCTCTTCAGATACATTACAGCTTATCTTCCTTTTTATTACTTACAAAAACTTACAGATATTACCATGCAAAGATACTCTATTATATGTCAACAAAGAAAAAAAACCACCATAAATTTCAATATATGAGAATATTTACGTAATTTTGCCACGCTTTATAAATATTGACGAATAATAAAAATAAAACAAAATAATGGCAAATTCATCAGAACACAAAGGTGCTGCGCATGTAGACAGCACACTGAACAAGAACGAAGCTCTCTTCATGAAGAACAAGAAAGCTATCATCTACGGAATTTTAGCAGTAATTATCATCATCGGAGGATACTTTGCATATAAGACTTATGTTGAGGGTCCACGCCAAGATGAAGCAAGCACAGCAATGGCTAAAGGTCAGGACTACTTCGCAAACCAGCAGTTTGATAAAGCCCTCAATGGAGATGGTGCTGGCTATGCAGGATTTAAGGCAATTGCTTCTGACTACAGCAGCACTGAAGCAGGTAATCTTGCTAATCTCTACGCAGGACTCTGCTATGCAAATTTGAATAAATGGACTGAGGCTGCAAAATATCTTGAAGAGTACTCACCTGCTGATGACCAGATGATTAGTCCTGCTGCTACCGCTGCTCTTGGTGATGCTTACGCACATCTTAACCAGTTGGATAAAGCTGTAGAGGCATTTAAGAAAGCAGCAAAGATGGCAGATAGCGAGTCTGAAGATGGTGCAAACATCAGTCTTTCTGCACAGTTCTTGATAAAGGCAGGAGAGATTCTTGAAAGCCAGAACAAGAAAGATGAGGCATTGCAGCTTTATCAAGACATCAAGAAGAAATACGTTAACTCTCCTGTTGCAATGGAGATTGACAAATATATTGAAAGAGCTACAAAATAAAGATAATGGCAACAGCATTACACAATCTGTCATCTTACGAATTCGACAAGATACCCGATGCAAGCAATATGTGCTTCGGTATCGTTGTGGCAGAATGGAACCCAGAAATCACTGGAGCATTGCTTGATGGATGTATGACTACTCTTGAAAAGCATGGAACTCTACCTGAGAACATCCATGTAAAGACAGTTCCTGGAAGCTTTGAGCTAATCTACGGTGCTCACCAGATGACCCTTAACGGTGGTTACGATGCCATCATTATCTTGGGAAGCGTTATTAAAGGCGAGACTCCACATTTCGATTATATCTGCCAAGGTGTAACTTACGGTATCGCAAGGTTGAATGCAAAGAGTGAGATTCCAGTAATCTACGGATTGCTAACAACAAACGATTTGCAGCAAGCAAAAGACAGAAGCGGTGGTAAGTATGGCAACAAAGGTGATGAATGTGCGATAGATGCCATCAAAATGGCTAAATTCTAACGAATGCAAGTTTTAAATCAGTAATAAATCATCTATAATAAGGGCGGGCTTTAGATAAGCCTGCCTTTTTTATAACAAAACACATTAATAATGAAATTCATATCATGGAACGTTAACGGACTCAGAGCTTGCGAGGGAAAAGGGTTCAGCGAAATATTCAAAAAGCTCGATGCAGATTTCTTTTGTCTGCAAGAAACAAAGATGCAAGAAGGGCAGTTAGACTTAAAATACGAAGGCTATGAATCGTATTGGAACTATGCCGAAAAGAAAGGATATTCAGGCACAGCAATATTTACGAAACACAAACCATTGTCCGTAACGTATGGTTTGGGAATAGAAGAACACGACCATGAAGGACGTGTGATAACACTCGAAATGGAAAACTTCTATCTCATAACCGTTTACACGCCAAACTCTCAAGACGGACTGAGACGACTTGAATACAGAATGAAGTGGGAAGATGATTTTCTTGAATACATCAAAGCTCTCGACAAGAAGAAGCCAGTGATAATATGTGGCGACCTCAACGTAGCTCACAAGGAGATTGACCTAAAGAATCCTAAGACAAATCGCAAGAATGCAGGATTTACAGATGAAGAGCGCAATAAGATGACGAGGATGCTTAATAGTGGTTTTACAGACTCATTCAGGTTTTTCTACCCCACCCAAAAGGATATTTACTCATGGTGGTCATACAGATTTAAGGCAAGAGAAAAGAACGCAGGTTGGCGTATCGACTACTTTATCGTGTCTGAACGACTAAAAGACTCTCTCGAAGACGCAAAGATACACACCGAGATATATGGTTCCGACCATTGTCCTGTGGAATTGTTATTAAAATAATATCATACAGATACATTGCTATCTAGTAAAAGTTTTGCATACAATATATAATATAAGTTTAGCATATAATATATAATGTTTTTTTGTTTTTATCTATCATTCTGTCAGCGTACAGCATAAACATCTATATATCAAAAAGTTACACTACTGACAGATAACTTATATTTACAATATCTGTCATGTATCTGTCATAAAGGGGGTGTATCAGTCATAAATAGACCATGAATTATGT
>CAVKAH010000177.1:0-3935 GCA_963654095.1 Oscillospiraceae bacterium | reverse complement strand
CGGCACGTACGGTGGTGTGAGAGGTCGGAAAACGAAAGTAGGAAGAAAACTACTTAGTTTTCCTCCTACTCGATCATTGTGTATAAAGCGGCTTTATTCCTCTTCGTCAATTTCCATTTCTTCGTCAAGATTGCCCATCCAGAGGTATTTTCTCGTTTCATTAACTATGACACCGCTCAAGAAAACAAGCGACAATAGGTTCGGTATAGCCATCAAGGCATTCATGATATCTGATATGTTCCATACCATATCAAGACTAATAACGCTTCCCACAAATACTGCTATGATATAAAGAATACGGTAGCAAAGAGTGAGTTTCTTACCGCATAGATAGCCGATGGCGCGTTCTCCATACAGTTCCCAACCAAGGATGGTGCTGAAAGCAAATGTTATCAGACCGAAGGTGAGTAGTGGTGCTCCTATAAAAGGTATCTTTCCGAAAGCCACTTGAGTTAAGGTTGCTCCGTTATCGCTACTTATATCGGGGTAGGCAATGATACTACTTACGATGACGAGTCCTGTAAGGGCACAGATGACAACGGTATCCCAAAAGGTTCCTGTAGATGACACGAGAGCCTGTCTGACTGGGTTTTTCGTCTGGGCAGCAGAAGCCACAATAGGTGCAGAACCCATACCTGACTCGTTTGAGAACAGACCACGTGCAATACCATATCTCGCTGCAACAAGTATTGTGCTACCTACAAATCCACCTCCAGCGGCTTTTGGCGTAAAGGCAGCATTGAAGATTGCGGATATGGCGGGTATTATATAATGGCTGTTGATTATGAGAATTGTGATACATCCCAATACATACACAAGTGCCATGAATGGAACAAACATACTGCAAACTCTGGCTATGCTCTTTATTCCGCCAAGAATCACGGCTGCCGTCATACCACATATAATGATTCCGCTTATCCATGGCGAGATGTTATATGTCTGATTAACGATGGTGGCAATGGCATTTGCCTGAACAGTATTACCGATTCCGAAGGCTGCTATGCCAGTGAATACGGCAAAGAGAATGGCGAGTTTTCTCCATCCCAGTCCTCTTTCCAACGCATACATCGGTCCTCCGTATATCTTTCCGCTCTTACTCTTTATCCTGTATTTTATGGCAAGGAGTCCTTCAGCATATTTCGTTGATATGCCGAAAAATCCTGTAATCCAACACCAGAATACGGCTCCTGGACCACCAAGAGCAACAGCCGTGGCAACGCCGATAATATTACCAGTACCTATTGTTGCAGCAAGGGCTGTGGCAAGTGCACCAAATTGCGACACATCGCCAGATGAATTTTTGTCTTTCTTCAAGGACAGTTTGATGGCTGTCCATAGCTTTCGTTGTGGAAACTTCAGACGTATCGTCAGAAAAATATGGGTGCCAAGGAGTAATATCATCATTGGCCAGCCCCAAAGGAAACCACTTATAGTGGAAAATAACTCGTTGATTTGTTCCATATATGCCTTATGTTTGTATTGTTTGTCTATTCTTTTCCCTCTGCTTTATCTATTTCTCCCATCTTATTTCGTGTTTGTAGATATTCATAGCCTTCAACATCTTGCCAAATTGTTCAGAGGCATTATCCTTTGCAGTGGTGATGTTGGCTTTTGTTATGCAGCGTGCAAGCATCTTGTTGTATGCTGCTTTGTACATCGCCTCTCTGTCGCTATCTTTCCAATTGCCTGTTTCTATAAATGGTTTCGTTCTTGCTTCATCGATAAAATCTTTGTCGAGCAACTCTATTGGGGGGAGGGTTATTATCAGGCTGTCGCCTTGTTCTTTTATCCAATGTGGACTGGCTTTGTGCATATTAATACCGAGACTTATCTTGCCGTAGTAGATTCGTGCAAGTCGGTCATCGCTAAAGAACCCTTTCTTTATAGTGTCAACAATCTCTTCGTCGGTTATCGAAAGAAATTCCCATTCACCAATTTCCTTCATTGCCGTTATTATAGTGGGGGTAACGTCTATCTTTTCGTTCACTTCCACTTTAATGTCTGTGTCCTTAGCCTTGTTGATGAAGCTGATTATCGCTATTGCTGCGCCAATGACAATTATACAACAAAGCAGGATATTTATTTTAGTTAGATTAATTTTCATTATATGTTTTACTTCGTTAATCCTGAGCTTTATCTTTATTTTCCTTCTACAATCGTTGTCGGATCAATCATCTTGCTGATGTCTCCCTTGGTCAAGTCTTCTTGAAATGTTACGGTTATGTCTTTTTCTTCAAAGCCCAGCCCTGTGAAGAAAGGTATGATAATCTTAGCTGCACTCTCTCTTGCCATTTCGATAATGCCAGTCTGCGGTATGTCGTTGATTATAGCTTTGCGCCCTTGTTGCTCATAGTTTGAGAGTTCTTCATCAGAGAAATTCCTTCTTAGTGTGGCAACATATTTCTTTATCTCAGCATGGGAGATTTTGGTAGCCGTAAGCTGAATATGTGGATTTGGTAGTAATACCTCTATCTTGTTGTTATCTCTTTTAATGTTTTTGTCAGAGAAATCATTGAAATCAATATATGCTTTTATCGTTGCGTCTATAGGTATGGCAATCTTTCTCTGTCCCAAAGGAAGGGTGATGTTATAGTCGTGTTGCATCAACTTTCCTGCCACCTTGACTTCATCATTATGCGTAATAATCTTATGTACCTTACATTCTGCCGTATAAAGCCGTGAACATTTCTGTATTTGTGTAACAAGGTGGGGGATTGTGTCTATATACTCTTTTGCTTGGCTCCTTTGTTCTTTTTGATGAGAACACGAAAAAAGATAGAGACAGATAGCACTTATTATGATTATTATATTTCTGCTCATAATGCTTAATATCATATAAATTAGTGCAAAGATAATACTTTTGTTTCTGTATTTTACATTTTTCCATTAACTTTGCATCGATATTGATGAATTTAATAAACAATTAGATATGAAAGGCATTTATTCTTTTGCTGTTTTGGCTTTGGTTTCTTTAACTGTCGTGTCGTGTGGCGAAAAGAAAAAAACTACTGATATTATTGCGTCAAAACCTGTAGAAAAGAAGGCTGCTGCACCTACAAAGATGCAAGGTTATGAACATTCAGAGACCGTAAGCTGGGAGGGAGCAGACTTTAAGATACAGATAAAGCGTTCTGCTGATGAAGGTGCTCCGCTCTTTGTTGATGATAACGGCAGCAAAAGTTATGAGAATAAGGTTTCATTAAAAGTCTTGAGGAGCGATGGCTCTGAATTTTTCAACAGAGAATTCACGAAATCATCATTCACAAGTTGTGTTGATAATGCTTATTTGGAGAAGTCTACGCTGTTGGGAATCGCTTATGACAGAGTAGAAAACGATAATCTGATATTCGTTGCAAGTGTAGGTTGCCCAGATCAGTTAAGCGATGATTTCATTCCTGTAATATTGACTTTATCAAAGTCTGGTAGTTTGTCAATGAAGAAAGGTGAGGACTTGGATACCTCAAATACCCCCAATGCCGACGAAGAGGAGGGTGTATAATCCACGCTTAGATATATATCAAAATCTGTTTTGTCTGGCTAAAAGTGTGATTTTACGGTCTGATTTAAGACGTGTTTTTATAACCCGCCTTAATTCTATATAATATTTTTTATTAAAAAATCTGTCATTCTGTCATTTTAGAGAGCAACCACTTGTAAATCAATATGATAAACCATATTGACAGAAGCTTTTATATAACAATATCTGTCATACCGCATATAATAGCTTCTTTCATTCTAAACATCTGATATATACGTATTTAAGTCCGATTTACGCATAAACTTTCGTACTTTTACCTATATCCTTTTTATGCGTTTCCCTATATCTTTTTACATGAAAAGTGGGTACTTAACATACATAATTCATGGTCTATTTATGACAGATACACCCCATTTATGACAGATATATGACAGATATTGTAAATATAAGTTATCTG
>CAVKAH010000176.1:0-3980 GCA_963654095.1 Oscillospiraceae bacterium | reverse complement strand
CTGCTGAGATTATAGATAATTTGCCAAATCTTAAATATATAGGAGTGTTGGCGACAGGCTATAATGTTGTTGATGTTGCTGCTGCGAGGGCGCACAACATAGTGGTAACGAACATTCCAGCCTATAGTACGGATAGCGTAGTGCAGATGACATTTGCCCATATATTAAACATTACAAACCATGTGGCACACTATGCAAGGGAGAACCGTGAGGGCAGATGGAGCGATAATGAGGACTTCTGCTATTGGGATACCCCACTTCCTGAGCTTTCGTGCTTGACGCTCGGTATCGTAGGTCTTGGAAATATCGGTAAGAAAGTGGCTCGTATTGCCAGAATGTTTGGTATGGAGGTTTATGCAGCCACGAGCAAAAGCTCGGCTTCTCTACCCGAAGGCATACAAAAGACTACGTTTAAGGGTCTGCTTGGCGTTTGCGACATCCTCTCACTGCATTGTCCGCTAAACGAAGATACAAGAGAAATGGTAAATAAAGACACTATTGCCATGATGAAACGTGGGGCTATAATCATTAATACAGGTAGGGGTCCTCTCGTTAACGAGTATGATGTGGCAGAGGCACTAAAGTCTGGACAGTTGGCAGCGTATGGCGCAGATGTGATGTGTCAGGAGCCGCCATCAAGAGAAAATCCATTATTGAAGGCTCCAAATGCATTTCTCACTCCTCATATAGCATGGGCTACACTTGATGCTCGTAAGAGATTGATGAAGATATGCGTAGATAACGTGAAGGCTTTTATTGATGGTAATCCTAAAAATGTTGTAAGCTGATGTTTACTCTCCAATTTGTTATTGAGTTTCTTGGTACATTCGCCTTTGCCATATCTGGTATTAGGTCGGCATCATCAAAGAATTTTGACTGGTTTGGCGGTTATGTTGTCGGACTGGCAACGGCAATAGGTGGCGGAACAATTCGTGATGTAATGCTTGGACAGGTGCCGTTTTGGATGACAAACTCTATATATCTATTGTGTACGGGAATAGCTTTGGTAACCTTCGTTTTGCTGAAAAAGCTCTTCACAAAACTAAGTAAGACGTGGGCACTGTTTGATACTTTGGGCTTAGCACTATTTACTATAGCAGGTATTCAGAAGACACTGGAGGCAGGCTTCCCCTTTTGGGTTGCCATAATAATGGGTTGCATCACGGGAGCTGCAGGTGGTGTGTTGCGTGATGTATTTGTTAATGAAGTACCTTTGATATTTAGGAAAGAGATATATGCCGTGGCATGTATTATAGGTGGGCTTATTTATCAGTTATGTGATGCTCTGGGTATGAATATCGAGATTACTGTTATTGCTACGTTTATATCTGTGGTTGCCGTAAGAATACTTGCCGTAAAGTATAAGATATCGCTCCCTATTCTTAAAGACCCTGATTTGTGGAAATAAACAAGGTGTAACTCTTTGACCAATATACCAATGCTTTATGGAGGGGTATAAGATTAGCTCTATTATTCGTGCTCTTTTTTATACCTCTTGGTAATGCTAAGTATTTCCACGCCATATTTGTCGGCTTTCCCTTTACCGATGTTAGGTATCAGTAAGAGTTGGTTGATTTCAGTCGGAATAGTGTTGGATATACCGAGCAATGCTTTTTGGTTGAGAATACAATATGCAGGCAAACCTTCCTCTCGCATCTTTTCTGTTCGCCATGCAGTAAGTTCGTTAAGTAGAGTAGGGTGGAGATTGCCATCAGGTACGGTAATCTTGTCGTTGTTGCGTGCTTGTTTTTTTTGCTTTGCAGGTGTGTGTTCTTTGCCTAAAAGTATGTTGGCTTTAGCCTGAAGGTAAGAGTCGCATGAGAATTTCTCGTTTATAGCATATCTAAGCATATTTGTTTTCAGTAGCAGGGCATCTGAAAGGAGTTCTTTAGCATTATCGAGCTGCTTCTTTATCTGCTTGTTGTTTGTTGATATATTGCTCTTTTGATACAACTCTTTTATAGGCTGTATCGTCTTCAAGAAATAGTCTGCACCTTTGCTTATCCTATCTTGCAGTTCCTCACTGATATCTTTGTCGCAATGTTCCTTCATCTTTGTGTATTGCGAGTGGAAGCGTAGAGATATCTCGTTGATGTCCTTTATCGTTGTTTGCTGTATGCTTTTATATTCAGAGAGCAAGCGTGGGTATGCGTTATATAGATGTTCGTCAAGTACTCTCGTCATGTTGTTGAATGAGATAGTAAGACTTGTAAAGTCGAAAAGTTCCGATATCAGGTTATGGAGATATTTCTTGTGCATTACGACAATATCGTTCTCGTCGGGCTTTTGGCGTTCTATATCCTGAGTATAGGCATCAATCGTGTTGTCGTTGATGATGGCTTGTCTGCTTATGGGTGCGCTTAACACAATACCATTGATAGATTTGCAACGGCTAAGTGCCACATATGTCTGTCCGTGGGCAAAGGATGAATGAACGTCAATGATAGCGTGCGAGAATGTTAGTCCCTGACTCTTGTGTATCGTTATTGCCCATGCCAGCTTTACGGGATACTGAGAGAATGTGCCTTCTACTTCTTCTACGATCTCTTTGGTCTTGTCATCGATACTGTATTTGCAGTTCTGCCATTGCTCAATTTTTACCTCGATGTTCCTTCCGTCCTCTTTTGATGATACGGTAAAGCCATTATCGTTGATTGCCGAAATATTGCCTATCATGCCGTTGTAATACTCTTTGTTTCCAGATGTGTCGTTCTTGATGAACATCACCTGTGCTCCTAGCTTTAATGTGAGTACCTTATCGGTGGGGTAGGAATACTCTGGATAGTTGCCATCTATACTTGCTGTATAGGTGTAAGCCTTAGTGTTAAGGGCCTGAAGCTCATTCTCGTTTATAGATTGAGCATAGGCATTATGCGTAGTAAGTTGTATGTAGCCGTCTTCTGGGTTAGGTTGGAAAGACGGAATGTATCTGTTGTTCAGTATTGAAAGTGCAGCGTCGTCGATGTTGTTGTTACGTATTTTGTTTAATATGGATATAAATTCCTCATCGTCTTGTCGGAATACTTTCTTCAGTTCTATTGTAACATAGTCGGTCTGCTTTAGGGCTTTGCTGTCAAAGAAATATGGCGAAGAGTAATGTTTTCCAAGGATATTCCATTCGTTATCTTTAACTACAGGTGCCAACTGCTGTAGGTCGCCAATCATAAGCAACTGAACTCCGCCAAATGGTTTACTGTTTCTGCGAAATCTTCTTAGTGCATCGTCTATCGCATCGAGTAAGTCGGAGCGAACCATACTTATCTCGTCAATAACGATAAGGTCGGCTCCTCTGATTATCTTTACTTTCTCTTTGCTGAAACGATAGTGCTGGCTCTCGGCAATATTCATTCCTGGGATGTATGGAGAGAATGGTAGTTGGAAAAAAGAGTGTATCGTAACGCCTCGTGCGTTTATTGCAGCGATGCCTGTAGGTGCAAGAACCACGATACGTTTATTGGTGTTCTTCTTAAGATAGTGTAGAAAGGTGGTCTTTCCTGTACCTGCTTTTCCTGTTAGAAATAGCGATGTGTCAGTGTTGTTGACTATCTTCCAAGCCAATTCCCACTCTTTGTTCTTTATTATACTATGTTTGGGAGACGCATTTTCCATATCGCTCGGATGTCTTAGTTTGCTGAAAAAACAAAATTAGATTACTGAAAAAGCCAATTTATATTATATAAAAACAAAAAAGAGACCTCTTATTAAGAAGCCTCTTTGTACGTCTGCAGGGGTTCGAACCCTGGACCCTCTGATTAAGAGTCAGATGCTCTACCAACTGAGCTACAGGCGCATTGTTATAATTTTTTTATCTGTTTTGTACGTCTGCAGGGGTTCGAACCCTGGACCCTCTGATTAAGAGTCAGATGCTCTACCAACTGAGCTACAGGCGCAACATTATTAACTGTTAATAACAACTTCTGTCGTCGTACGTCTGCAGGGGTTCGAACCCTGGACCCTCTGATTAAGAGTCAGATGCTCTA
>CAVKAH010000175.1:0-4011 GCA_963654095.1 Oscillospiraceae bacterium | reverse complement strand
CCTGGACCCTCTGATTAAGAGTCAGATGCTCTACCAACTGAGCTACAGGCGCAACTTTTATGCATGTCAGAGGTTTGATTTCTGATTTGCGGTTGCAAAGGTATGTTTTTTTATATTAACTACCAAATGTATTTACTAATTTTTAGACGAAAACTCATAAAAAGGAAATTATATTTACATAATTTAGGCTGTTACACCTTGTATATAAGTGGGAAAACTATGTATGTTTAATATAAAATCTCCGTATGTTATTCAAATGGAACTCTATCTGTTAAGTCGTGTTCTATAAATTCCACGTATTATTAAATTCTATTTTGACGGCTATACTCTTTATGTCTTTTTGTTTTTATCCGGCATCTTTTTCATCTTTCTTCAGTCGCATAGCCCGCTATGCTCCTTCAGAAAGACAGAAAAATCTTGTCGACTAAAATTCAAAAAGACATCAAAGGTAATTTTTAGAACCCGCCTTAAACAAAAAGATCTCCCCATGAGTAGCTTCCTGGTTTAAGTATAACCTCTGTGTTGTCGTATGTCATACCAACCACACCAGGACTAAATTCATGTTTAAGTTCAAAATTATTCCATTTTAAATGGTTTAATATTGAAAAGGCAGTAGCACCACCTTCTATAATAAGATATTTTGGAGAATGAGCGTCTATAAGCTCTTTTGTTGCTATACCCATAGTTTCTCTTAGTCTAACTGCATACTCTGTGCCTTTAAACTCATGCTTACCTACTTGCATGATAAAGGCATCAGAATGTAGATAATTATTTTTCATCTCCTCAATCCATAAAGTTGGGGCGGCTCCTTCAAACACATCGTTTGGCATTGTTGCCTCATAAGAATGAAGTTTCTTCATCAAGGCAGTCTGTATGATGGATTTTCCTTGTGTGCTACCCGAAACGATTAATATCTTTTCGTTAGCACATCCTTCCAAAGAGATGCCTGTTTTTAACTGTCCCTCTTGTATCTGCCTGTTCGATTTCTTGCTGATAAAGGCTTCAAACGCATCAGCTCCGCCTGCTATAAGTGTATTCTCGTTGGCTTTGCTTATCTGCTTTACGATGTCGATTTCTGTTGATGCTTCGGCTATATATATATAGTCCTTGTTCTTATCGGATGGTTTTTCTTCAACAGAAAGCATTTTTCCATTACAATATTTCTCGTTGTTTCTGTCGAAAACAATAGACAGAGGATTGGATGAAAAGGAAGGAAATTCAGGGTCTTTACTGAACATCGTGTCCGACAACCTCACGTTGTTTATATAATAAGTTCCGTCTTTTATGATTCTTCCTTTCGATGGGTTTTGTGGGAGAAGTATAGTTCTGTCAAGATTAAAACGGTTCATTATGGTGCTCAGCTCAAGTGCGATATGTCCTCTGAGTACAGAATCTGTCTTTTTGAATAATGTTACGCTTTCAATATCTCTGTCATTGTTGATGATTTCTTTTATCTTGAAACAAAGATTTTGTATTTCAGCTTGTGCCTTTTCGCTATTGTAAGAACGAATATCTGTAGCAATAACGATGATTTTAGAGTTGGGAAAGGTGGTGCCAAGTTCTGTAATCAACGATGTAGTGATACCATATCGCAATGCTGTGCCTGCAATTTCTGCTGCTCCAGTGATATCGTCAGCTATTATAACCAAAATGTTTTTATGCTTTCTCTCCATTAGAGCTTCTCGATTTAGCCATTTTCGTTGCATAGTCGATAGACAGAAGCATTGCGTCAGGACTTGCTATTCCTTTTCCTGCAACGTCAAACGCTGTGCCATGGTCTACTGATACACGGATGATAGGTAAGCCGAGAGTGATGTTTACTCCCTTGGCAGTAGACATCTTGCCTGTCTCCTTGTCCCAGTTGAAGCCTACTACTTTAAATGGAATATGTCCTTGGTCGTGATACATTGCCACGCAACCATCGTATTTGCCACACTTGGCTTTCGCAAACAGTGTATCTGGAGGTACTGGACCTTCTACATTAAAGCCTCTCTTCTTTAGTTCCTCTACGGCAGGTGTTATCTCCAATCGCTCCTCATCTCCAAACAATCCTCCATCGCTTGCATGAGGATTGAGTCCGGCAATACCAATTTTAGGATTCTCAATGCCGAATTGTTTGCAAGCGTCGGTTATGAGTTCCGTAACGTCAATTATGCGTTCCTTCTTTACAAGGTCGCATGCTTTGCGTAGTGGCACGTGAGTTGACACGTGTATAACCCTAAGAAATTCGTCGGCTAAGAGCATGGCATACTTCTTAGTGTTAGTATAATGGGCATAAATCTCTGTATGTCCGTCAAAGTGATGTCCAGCGAGATTTAATGCTTCCTTATTAAGTGGAGCAGTTACCGTTCCGTCCACTTTGTTGTCCATAGCAAGTTCTATAGCCTTAATAACCGATTGGAAAGCAGCGTTTCCGCATTGTACAGCCACCTTACCTTGTTCAAAAGTATTTATGTCAATCAACTTTAGGTCGTAGACATCCACAGTTCCATATTCGAACAATGCATCCTTAACATCGCTTATCGGATGAATCTTTAAGTCAGAGTTCTGTTGTTTTGCAACAAAACTCATAACTCCAGCATCTCCAGTAACGAGAGGATTGCATTTCTCGTAGGTTTCTTTTATGTTGAGCGACTGCAAGATTATTTCCGGACCTATGCCTGCGGGGTCGCCCATCGTTATTGCTAATATAGGCTTATTGTTCTTCATCACAGTGTTGTTTTATTAATATAGACTCTTATAAATCATCTTAGCGTCGTCTTCGGTTACGGTGCGAGGATTGTTCTTCAGCAACCTTTGCACGTTCATGGCAGCTTTAGCCATGTGGTCTACTGCATTTTCAGGAATGTTAAGTTCTGTAAGCGTGGTTGGTATTCCGCACCTTTTTGATAGATTAGTAATGAACTCAATGCCTGCAAGTGCCGTCTCCTCATCAGTCTCCTTACGCTCAATGCCACAAGCCACTGCCACTTCAGCATATTTCTTTGGGTTGGCGATATAGTTGAACCTCATTACAGAAGGCAACAGAATGGCATTTGACAATCCGTGAGAAATATGATATTCTCCTCCTATAGGGTAGGAAAGGGCATGAACTGCAGCTGTGTTGACAGGTCCAAGGCATAGTCCGCCATACATACTTCCCAATGACAATGCTTCACGAGCTTCTTTATCATTGCCATCCTTAACTGCTTTCTCGAGATTTGCCGATATAAGCTTAATTCCCATTAGCGCATACATATCTACCATAGGATGTGCAAATTTGTTTGTATATGCCTCTATGCAATGAGTAAGAGCATCCATACCTGTTTCTGCTGTAACTTTGGCTGGTACGCTCCATGTTAGCTTAGGGTCAATATATGCTGCATCAGCCATTAGGAACGGACTAACCACTCCTTTCTTTAGCATATCATCCTCGTCAAGAAGAATGGCATTAGGTGATACTTCGCTTCCTGTTCCAGATGTTGTAGGCATACATGCAAACCATTTGCCTTTCTTTGCTATGAGTCCTATACCAAATAGATCTTTAACCTCTTGCTCGCTATAAATAAGAGTGGCTACAAGTTTTGTAACGTCGAGCACGCTACCTCCTCCTATGCCAAGAAAGCTGTCGGCTTTAAATTCTTTTGCTCTATCAAGAGCCGTCTTGTAGTCCTTAATGGAAGGCTCTGCACTTATCTCTGTATAATAGTCAATAGCCACTCCAGCTTCTGTTATAGCATCTATCGTATCTTTTATTGCCGGAATAATAAACGGCAATGTTATGATGAACAGTCTTTTGTAACCCATCTTCAGGAAATCATCCCTGAATGTATTTATGCATCCTGTGCCAAATACTATTTTCTGAGGTTGTAATAGTGTTATTGGTTCCATATAATATAATGTTTATATAGCTGTATATAATGTTTTATATAGCAGTAACTTGTTGTGTTATTTGTCTTTTTTCTTTTCTTCCAAATATCCGTATATGGTTAGCTCTTTGTCTGCAAGAGGTGTCTTGAACAAGAAGCTTGC
>CAVKAH010000174.1:0-4061 GCA_963654095.1 Oscillospiraceae bacterium | reverse complement strand
CTCAGTACGCCGGTTTTCAAGACCGGTGCATTCGACCACTCTGCCATCTCTCCTTGCTTAAAGGAACAGCTTGGTGTCTTAAAGCGTGTGCAAAGGTATAGGTTTTGATTGAGGTATGCAAATTTTTTGATAAGTTTTTTCTAAAAAAAGATGTTTTTGCTAATTTTGCAGCATGATTTATCCTAATACATTCGAAACAAAGATTGGTTTCAACGAAATAAGAACACTCCTACGTGAACGTTGTTTAAGTACCCTCGGTAAGGAAGAAGTAGACAAGATAGCTTTTATGGATAATATAAACGCTATCAACACACAGTTGTCAAGGGTAAGAGAATTTCGCAAGCTGCAAGAGGAAACAGAGGATTTTCCACTCAACTATTTCTTTGATGTTAGGCAATCCGTGGCAAGACTGCGCCTTGAAGGCACACACATGGAAGAAGATGAACTTTTTGATTTACGGCGTTCGATGGGAACGATTTGCGATATCGTGGCTTATCTCAACCATAGTGATGAGGATAATTCTACTATACAACAAGATGGCTGGCAAAGAGAACCTGTCTATCCCTATCCCGCACTACATCAACTTGCCGACGGAGTTATAACATATCCACATATCTTGCAACGTATAGACCAAATTTTGGATAAATTCGGAAAGATACGAGACACAGCGTCTCCTGAGCTGCACAATATCCGTCGTGAACTTACGAAAACAGAAGGAAGCATATCACGTACCTTATATAATATACTACGCTCCGCACAAAGCGAGGGTCTTATAGAAAAAGACGTAACACCAGCCATGCGCGACGGAAGACTTGTCATACCTATTATTCCGACGATGAAACGTAAGATTAAAGGTATTGTACACGATGAGTCTGCATCAGGAAAGACTCTATTTGTGGAACCAACAGAAGTGGTTGAAGCAAACAACAAGGTTAGAGAACTTGAAGCTGAGGAAAGGCGGGAAATAATACGTATCCTTACAGAAATAGCGAAAGTAATCCGTCCTCATGTTCCACATATTCTTGAATCATATAAGCTATTGGCACAAATAGATATAATTCGTGCTAAAGCGGAACTCGCAAAACATCTTGGAGCAATAGAGCCAGAGGTCAGTAAATACCCTCTCATCGACTGGATCGAAGCATCACATCCATTACTACGTTTGTCATTAGATAAACAAGGAAAGAAAGTTGTCCCATTGGAGATAACGCTAACACGGAACAAAAGGATGCTTATAATCTCTGGTCCTAATGCTGGAGGAAAATCCGTCTGTCTAAAAACTGTCGGACTACTTCAATATATGCTTCAATGCGGCATATCCGTTCCGATGAGCGAACGTTCTCAAACGGGTATCTTCCAAAATATCCTCATAGACATCGGTGATGAGCAAAGCATAGAGGACGACCTGAGTACATATTCAAGTCATCTCACAAACATGAAGAATATGATGAAGAGTGCCAATGACCGAACACTCATCCTTATTGACGAGTTTGGTACAGGCACTGAACCGAATATCGGCGGAGCCATTGCCGAGGCTGTACTAAAACAGTTCTGCATAAAAAAGGCATACGGCGTAATCACCACCCACTATCAAAACCTAAAGCATTTTGCCGATAGCCACGAAGGTGTTGTAAATGGAGCTATGCTATATGACCGCCACAAGATGCAGGCACTATTTCAGCTACAGATTGGTCAACCAGGAAGTTCTTTCGCCATAGAAATTGCAAGAAAGATTGGACTTCCAGAACAAGTAATCCACGATGCAAGCGAGATTGTAGGCTCCGACTATATACAAAGCGACAAATACCTGCAGGATATAGTACGCGACAAACGCTATTGGGAGAGCAAACGCCAGAACATCCATCAGCGAGAGAAGCAGATGGAGCAGACTATCGCGAAATACGAGTCGGAACTTGCCGATTTGGAGAAAAGTCGCAAGGATGTTCTTGCTAAAGCCAAAGAACGTGCCGAAGAGCTCTTCAAGGAGAGTAACAAGAAGATTGAGAATGTCATAAGAGAAATACGTGAGAAACAAGCGGAGAAAGAGAAAACTAAGAAACTTCGCGATAGCTTAAAGGAGTTTAAAGATGGTCTCTCTGATATCGACAAACAAGCCGAAGATGATAAGATAGCACGTAAGATGGCGCAAATTCTCCGCAGGAAAGAGAACAAGAAGAATAAGAAAAAGGAAGCAACATCCAATTCAATTAAGGAAACGGAAGCAACAAGCGGTATTACCTCCAGCACTACAAGCCCCACACTTAAAGAAGGAGATACCGTTAGAATAAAGGGCACTACAATGGTTGGAACAATCGAAAGCATACAAGGCAAGAATGCTACCGTCATCTTTGGCGATCTGCGTTCTACTACTGCATTAAAGAAATTAGAGCCTGCCACACCGCCAAAGAAAGAGGAGCCACGACCATATATGACTATGGGCAGACAAACTCGAGAAACTATCGACAGCAAAAAACTTAATTTCAAGCAAGACCTTGACATAAGAGGAATGCGTGGCGAAGAAGCCCTAAATGCCGTGATGTATTTCATCGATGATGCCATCCTCGTCGGTATGTCAAGAGTACGCATACTTCATGGCACAGGAACGGGCATCCTTCGCCAACTCATTCGTCAGTATCTTGCCACTGTTCCTGCCGTAACATCATATAAAGATGAGCATGTTCAGTTTGGCGGAGCTGGAATAACTGTCGTTGATCTCGGCTAAGAGTACACAAGAGAACAAGTTTAAATCAACAAAAAGACGGATTATATGACAAAAAGACAAAAGTTTGCAACGACATATACATTAATCGTTGCAAACTTTTATCTTTTTCTACGAGCCTTAAAATATTATGCAAGACAAGCGTCAAGCATTTTTTCAATCTCCGCTCTATCCATGTTCTGTCCGATAAACACCAGCTTCTGAATACGGTCGCCATACTCTGGGTCCCAATCTTTCACAGCAGTCGGGTTATTCTTTTTGAACTCCTCAAGTTCATCCTTAGGCATAGAGGCATACCACTGTCCTGCATTACGCAAAGACACCTGACTGCCAGCTTGTTCAAAGACATAACAAGTGTCTTTCTCATCAGCAAAATAACACAAGCCCTTGCAACGAATAACACTCTTCGGGAATTTACGAGCGATAAACTGGTCAAACTCTGTCATCATAAACGGACGACGACGGCAATAAACAAAGGTTCCTATACCATACTCCAAAGCCTCTCCTTCTTCTTCGTTCTCAAGGTCATCTTCATCACCTTCCACTGCTTCTATCCAGCGTGCAGATGTTGCAACCTTTTCAAAATCAAAGAGATGGGTATTTATAATCTTTTCTATCGGCACATCTCCATAGTTGCATGGCACGATAGCCGCCTTGGGCTGAATCTGGCGCAATATAGCCTTTATACGAACCAACTCTTCTGGCGATACCTCGTCAGCTTTATTCAACAATATGATATTACAGAACTCTACTTGCTGAATAACAAGACTTGCTAAATCATCTTCATCCAGATTATCCCTTGTCAAATCTGTTCCTTCTGCAAATTCGTCTCTCAGTCGCAGAGCATCACACACCGTTACTATGGCATCGAGCTTTGCTATTCCGTCCTTTGCATACTCAGGATACATCTGCGGATAAACGCTAATAGTCTGTGCAATTGGTGCTGGCTCGCATATTCCGCTTGCTTCGATAACGATATAATCAAATCTATTTTGCGAAACGATGTCATTCAACTGCTGAACAAGATCCATCTTCAACGTACAACAGATGCAGCCATTCTGTAAAGCAACAAGGCTGTCGTCGCCCTGCCCCACTACTCCACCTTGTTGTATCAAGTCAGCATCAATATTCACTTCACCAATATCGTTAACGATAACCGCAAACTTTATACCTTTCTCATTAGAAAGTATACGATTCAAGAGTGTTGTCTTTCCACTTCCCAAATAGCCCGTAAGCAGAAGGACTGGTGTTTCTTTTATGTCCATATTTACAATATGTTTAATATTATGGCGTGTTCTAAAAATTCCACGCATTATTAAATTCTATTTTGACGGATATACTC
>CAVKAH010000173.1:0-4111 GCA_963654095.1 Oscillospiraceae bacterium | reverse complement strand
AAAAATGGAAGACCTGCCAACCTTTCTCCATCCCATCTTTGAGCAGCACACCTCCGACACCCGAACAGGCATCTACAAGGTGTAGGATGGCATGACGTTAAGTATATGGTGAAGTTTCAAAATATATAGGCTAATATGTCGAAACTACATGTATTGCTCGCAGAAACGTTCGCCAAGACGGAATCCCTCTTCATATAGTCTTTCGAGTTTGTCTACGTCTTTCTCCATCCGTCCTACCTCCATGGGTTTTTCTGGTCGGATACATACAATCTCGCCTCTCGCTTCCATCTCGTCGATAAGGTCGAGTTGACTGTTGTAGGCTGCACACCTATGGCTGAGTGCCACCCTTAGTCTGGGGTAGTTCTTATAGATGAAATGCGGAATCTTATGGTCTTTCTCCGTTGAACGATAGCCTTTGTTGCGTGTCAGTATGAGAACGTTTGTCTTATGCCCCTTTTCTATGGAGTGCATAAGTGGGATGCTGTCCACGATACCTCCGTCAAGCATCGGTATGCCGTCTACCCATACAATCTTGCTAACGTATGGCAAACTGCTTGAAGCCCTTACGATATCAATAAGCCGCTGGCGGTCTGATTTCTCCGACATATAGCAGGGACGCCCTGTAAGACAGTTTGTTGTAACCATCTCAAATTCGTCAGTGTTGCTGAAATATGCATCATAGTCGAAGGGTAGGAGCTTGTCGGGGAAATCTTCGTATAGCAGTTTCCTGTCGAAGATGCAGCCTTGAGTAACAAGATGTCGCAGTCCGATGTATTTGTATTTAGCAAGATAGTCGATGTTTGAGATACGTGCACGCCTTATCTGGTGGCTCATGTACGACATTCCGTTGCATGCTCCGGCAGAAACGGCAACGACATAATGAAAATACACATTATTCTTCATGAAGCCGTCGAGTACGCCGCTCGTGAACGTGCCTCTCATTCCACCGCCTTCAAGCACCAGCCCTGTATTCCGGTTAACCTGCATCATTCCCATTATAACAATAAAAAACGTGTTTGTCAAAAGTAGCGGTAAAAAGACCGCAAACAAGACAAAAATCTCACTAAATCCTTAAAATTCTATGCAAAGATAATGCTTTTCGTTTAATAATTCCTATCTTTGCACAATATATGTTTCATATAAGAGAAAAAAGATATGTTCAGTAAAGAAACCTACGTGAGCCGACGCGCCGAGCTGAAAAAGCTTGTAAAGAGCGGCATCATAATTCTTTTCGGAAACAACGAGTCGCCAGCAAACTATCCATCAAACGGATATTATCCTTTTCGTCAGGACTCTTCGTTCCTTTATTATTTCGGATTGCAGAGAGACGGACTTGTGGGTGTGATAGACCTCGACAATGATACAGAAACCCTTGTTGGCGATGATATAGATATAGAAGACATCGTGTGGTATGGTAGCGTGGATAGCGTTCACGACATGGCTGAGATGTGTGGCGTGGCAAACACCGCCCCCATGAAACAGCTCCATATTATATGCAATGCAGCGTTGAGAGACAAACGTCAGGTGCATTTCCTGCCTCCATACCGTCATGACACGATGATACAAATATTCGATCTCCTCGGTATTCATCCTAATCAGCAACGTGAACAATCCTCTTTGGAACTTATCCATGCCGTAGTGAAGCAGCGTTCGGTAAAGAGTCAGCTTGAGATAGACGAGATCGAAAAGGCATGTGTGGTGGGCTACAAGATGCACACCACGGCAATGAGACTCACAAAACCGGGAGTAACAGAGAAATTCGTAGGCGGTCAGGTGGACGGCATCGCCCATTCATACGGCTCTATGGTGAGCTTCTCAACAATCTTTACCCAGCACGGAGAGATAATGCACGGCACACCATCGATGGCAAAGCTCGAAAGTGGCAGGCTCGCTCTGTGTGATGCAGGAGCCGAAACAATGGAACACTACTGTTCTGATAACACTCGTACATATCCAGTAAACGGCAAGTTCTCACAGCGTCAGCTTGAGATATATTCCATAGTGGAAGCATGCCACGACCTTACCCTCGAGGTGGCAAAGCCAGGAGTGAAATACTTTGATGTACACATGGCGGTATGTCGCCTGATGACAGACCGTCTGAAGGAACTCGGACTAATGAAGGGTGATACAGAAGAGGCGGTAAGAGCTGGAGCACACGCAATGTTCTTGCCACACGGACTAGGACACATGATGGGAATGGACGTACACGACATGGAAGGACTCGGACAGATTTACGTGGGCTTCGATGAGGAGACACGTCCTAATCTGGAGCAGTTCGGTACAAACTGCCTTCGTATGGGTCGCCGACTGGAGGAAGGCTTCGTGATAACCGATGAGCCAGGTATCTATTTTATACCAGCCCTCATCGACGAATGGCGCAGCAAAGGACTGCACACAGACTTCATCAACTATGATAAGTTGGAGACCTACAAAGATTTTGGTGGCATAAGGATCGAAGACGACGTACTGATAACAAAAGACGGTTGTCGCTTCCTCGGTAAAGACCGCATCCCTTATCATCCAAAAGATGTTGTGTACTCTATCAATTAAATAAAGAGAAAACTATTAAAGAAATACACTAAAAACATAACAAGCAAAATGAAAAAAATCCTAACGTTAGCTCTCTTGGCGTGCATCGCAGCTGGTGCAAACGCAGAAGAGAAAAAAGACTCAGTGAACAAGAACAAACCTGTATTCACTACAGTCAAGGAAAACAAAATCACTAGTATCAAAGACCAGAACCGCAGTGGCACCTGCTGGGACTATTCTACATTGTCGTTCTTTGAGAGCGAGATACTGAAGAAGACAGGTAAGACCGTTGACCTCTGCGAAGCTTTCGTAGCAAACAAGACATACATGGACCGCGCCGTAATGGCAGTACGTATGCATGGCGACACCTCGTTCTCGCAGGGAGGTTCGGCAGAAGACGTGCTTTACTGCTTGAAGAACTATGGTATATGTCCAGAGAATATCATGCCAGCGGCAGGTTCGCTCTATGGCGACTCGCTAAACAACTTCAATGAGTTCTTCGCTGGAATGACACCATACGTAGAGGGTATTGCAAAGAGCGATATGAAAAAGCTCTCTCCAGCTTGGAAGAAAGGTCTTCAGGGTATCATCAACTCATACGTAGGAGAGTGTCCGGAGACGTTCACCGTGAACGGCAAGACATACACCCCAAGGAGCTACGCTGACAGCTTCGGTCTCAACTGGGACGACTATGTAAGCATAACAAGCTACACACACCACCCATTCTGGAAACCATTCGCTGTTGAGGTACAAGACAACTGGCGTCAGGGCATGAGCTATAACGTGCCGATGGAAGACATCACTCGTATCATCGACAATGCCATTGAGAACGGTTACACCGTGGCATGGGGTGGAGACGTGTCGGAGCAGGGCTTCACACGCAAAGGACTTGCTGTGGCAATAGACGCTAAGGCAGTGCAGAGCCTCTCGGGTAGCGATGCAGCACGTTGGCTTAAGCTCACCGCAGCAGAGAAGACAAACATTCTCGACTCGCTCGGTGTAAACACTCCAGAAGTAGTGCCTACACAGGCTATGCGTCAGGCTGACTACGACAACTGGGAGACTACCGACGACCACGGTATGCACCTCTTCGGTATTGCTAAAGACCAGAACGGCAAGGAGTATTATATGATAAAGAACTCTTGGGGTGAGTATGGCGATTATAAAGGTATCTGGTATATGACCAAGACTTTCGCTGCATACAAACTTATGGACTTCATGGTAAACAAGAACGCCATACCAAAGGACATCCGCAAGAAGCTCGGCATCTAAAAATAAGGAGGAAAGAGTAATCCTCTCATTTTTAGAATATACAATATTTACCCATCGGCAGAATTAATTTAAAGTATACTTAATTCTGACGATGGGTTTGTTATTGATAAATATTGCAGATATACCTATATACCAAATCCTAATGACCGATTTGGGTTTAAAGGAAAGTAAACAAATATATATCACAGCATGAAGCAACATTCTGAACTAAACATTTTTCTCGCCACACTCTGCCATTACGGCAGGATGACATCAGAGGCAGAACAAGAAATTCTTTCGAGAATTACAATCGTACATCGCCCCAAGGGTT
>CAVKAH010000172.1:0-4127 GCA_963654095.1 Oscillospiraceae bacterium | reverse complement strand
TTTGGGTTCTGGCGTGGGTATCCGCGTGGGTCTCGGCTACGACGTCCATAAACTTGTACCAGGCCGTGATTTGTGGCTTGGTGGAATAAAGATACCGCATACCCTCGGTTTGCTTGGACATAGCGATGCCGATGTACTTATTCATGCCATCTGCGATGCATTCCTTGGTGCAGCGAATATGCGTGATATTGGTTATCATTTCCCCGACACGTCGGCAGACACCCTTGACATAGACAGCAAGATCTTGTTGAAGAAGACAATAGACCTTATAGGCACAAAGGGTTATCATGTAGGAAATATCGATGCCACGGTATGTGCCGAACGTCCAAAGATAAACCCTCATGTAGAAAAGATGAAAGAATGTCTTGCCTCCGTTATGGATATAGATACCGACGATATATCCATTAAGGCTACTACCACAGAGAAACTTGGCTTCACTGGTAGAGAAGAAGGTATCAGCGCATACGCTACGGTGCTGATTTATAGAGAGTAATTCCTTTCATCGTATATGTCAAGTTAAAATTTCCCCATGAAAACATATATTTCTTTTAAAAAGACCCTACATATTATATTTTTATTAATGCCGCAGTTGCTTGTTTATGCTCAAACAAACAATACCAGCCGATATCTTTTCAAACCTGGCGACAAGCTACACAGACAAAGAATAGAAAGTTTTAGCGTAGGAGAAAAGGGGAACGATATAGTTTGGGATTATAGCAATATTAAAACCAACGATACGGATTATATTATTGAATATACTCTTGATTGTGAAAGAGATGGAGTGATAGCGCAAATTATAAACAATACCAGATATTATTACAAGCAAGACTCTGTTTCAATAAGTAATGTCGGATATGAAAACAACAATATCACAGCGGAATACGATAGGGCGGAAACCATTCTGCCTTTACCTCTTGAATACGCCAAGAAAGTATCAGGCGTCTTTCATGGCATCTGTATGTATTGCGAGAATCTTATGATGCGTCAGTTCGGTACGTATAACGTCGAAATTGATGGCAAGGGGACATTGTTATTGCCTAATGGAAAGACTTTAAATAATGTATATAGAATTCATTCGGTTAAAGAAATATGTAATACCATATATGAAGATATTCACACAAAGAAGGAACTTCTTGAACTTATTGATAGCATACACCGTTTTACAGAAGATAGCATAACTATTTTAGTTTCAGATTTATGCAACAATCCTAAACATACAGAAACATATAAATGGTATGCAGAAGGCTATCGCTATCCCATTATCGAGGCAACTGTTTGTGTATATGAGGGGAAGAACACCGTCAATACGATAATAGCCTATTATTGTGCTCCTGATGAGCAAGAGAAACTATATGATAAAGAGAATGAGAATATAAGGTCAAACAGCAATAAGAAACAAGCTGATAAACAGGAAAATGTTAATGAGAGACAGACCGACAGTAACGACGGCGACAATCTTTACTCAATATATATTAATGGAAACAACATTATAGTTGCCAACTATACAAATACGGAATTTAGCGCCATTCTCTCTGACTCTGCTGGAATAACGTACAAATCTGCAAAAGGAAGATCCACCGATAGTATTAGTATCGACTGTACAGGATTACGACACGGGGAGTATGTTATGCGTATCGAAATCCGTGGAACTATATTTTCTAATAAAATAAAGATATAGAGTTATGAGGATAGCATAAAAGATAATATGTTTTGTTGCTTTTGTATGGAATAACAGCATGCAAGTCATTTGGGCTCAGTCCATAGATAAGAACTATGTCAAGTCTGTAACTTTATCGGAAACTTTGGAATGGGAAGATATAGAAGAATTAGGTGGATTAGATAATGTTGCGCATACGACAGAGGTCATATATTACGACGGTTTGGGTAGACCAATACAGAGTGTTAGAAATATTTCTGGTCAAACGGCTTCTACGGCAACGACATACGACAAGTTAGGGAGGATTGCTGATTCTTGGGTTGCCGTTCCGACTTATGGCGACTTTAAATATTTCGGCGTTAACGAATTCGGTAACATCGCGGCAAGCTTCTATGGTGACTCGCAAGCTTTTTCCACAACCTCCTTTGACGCTCTCGGACGAATTGTTTCTGTTCAGACTGCTGGCTCTGCCTGGAAAGTGCAGGGAAAGGTGAAGAATATAAGATACGGCACGAATACCGAACAGGAAGTGAAATGGTACAAGGCGCCTATGGAAAAAGTGTCGAGCTTGAATTTATAGATTCGTTGTTTATTGAGAAACCTGGATTCATATACGTTGGAAATACAGAATATAGCGGAAACATCCTCTACAAGGATAGTAAACTGAATAAGGTATTATTCCCAGGAGGCTACTGTACGTTTATATAGATAACAACTATTTCCCTATATTTCATTATTTTACCCAAGATCATTTGGGCAATAACCGTGTCGTAACGAAAGAGGACGGAACAGTAGAACAGGTACTTCATTACTATCCTTTCGGAGGAACGTTCAACGACGCAGGCTTTAACGCAAGCATGCAACAGTACAAGTATAACGGCAAGGAGCTTGACAGGATAGCAGGACTCAATACGTACGACTACGGAGCGAGACAATACTTCTCTCCTGTGCCGACGTGGGACAGAATGGACGGCATGGCGGAATTTCATTACGAAACATCACCATACGCATATTGCGGAAACAATCCGATAAAGAGATTTGACCCTGACGGAAATGACTATGAGGTAAAATTCACGTATGATGAAAGTTCAGGTATGGGAACAGCTACCATTTCTGCTATAATATATGCATTTAATGAGTCTGACTTTAGTATTGCACAGAAGAACGCTAATGAAATAAACGATTTAAGCAGTAAATTTATTTACAGGGCAGGAACGAAAACCAATCCTCTTAATTTCACAGTCAACTTTAATCTTCAGGTTCAGATTGCTAATAAAGCGGAGAAAATGGATTATACATATAATGAGAACTCATTTGAAACAACAAATATTTTTGGAGGAAACACTAATGGAATTACACAAAAGGGAAAGTATGTAGGTATAAAAGTAGGTCGAGAAAATACGTCTACAGTAAAACATGAGTTTGGACACATGTTGGGTATGACACATTCTGAAAAAGGTGTTATGACTGCAGAATCATTTTTCAGAGACAATGAAGAGTTTAACAAATATAATATTTATCAGACAATTCATGGAGTATTCAGTAGAAATGTAGAGCACGATGACAATATGCACGGATTGGAAACAGGAGAAGGGCATTTCGTCAACAATACTATATTTAACTCTGATATTTTAAGAAAAGGAAAGATAATATATAAGAAATAGAAATATATGAAAGTAATTTATAAATACGCATTTTTTTTATATTTAGTTAGTATATTATTTGCATGTAATACAAATCAAATAAGTTTAAATAAATATATAAATAAACGTATATACAAACACTTGACACCTTCTTATAGGGAAAAACTAAATAATATGGGATGGGCGAATACTTATTTTCGAGGTAGCTCGCAAAGAAATTTCATACATTCTATATATAAAAAATATGGTGCTAAAGGCTTTTATATAATTGATACTATTCATATTGACGATTATGCAATAATAGAATATGAAAATAGAAGTTTTATTGGTCCTAAAGAAAAAATATTGAAATGTATTGAGACAATAAAAAGAAATACGAAAAATAAAGCACACATAAAAAGTGAAATGTTATTTGATAAAGATATATATATATGTGGAAATGGATTGTTGACATTTGGGTATAATGTATTATTTGTTGATAAAAATGGCATATATAAAAGAAATGATACAGATATGTATAAAGGGGATTACGACCCGAGAGAAACGAGAATATCAAAGAACCTCAAACTATGGAAATTTATTAATAAGCCAGACTATTACTTGGTGGGATTAATAGAATGGGGCTATTATTTTAATTTAGAATTTGGAGAATACTATTGGAGCTATGACTTTTATAAAGAACAGATGCCACGTCTTGGTGGATACTGTAAAGTTGCTTTCCCTATGTATGACAAATGAGTGTAAATATGAAAAAGCATATATTATTTAGTGCGTTTTATCTTATTACGTTAGTGGCAAACAGCCAACAGATATCCACAGATATGGTT
>CAVKAH010000171.1:0-4171 GCA_963654095.1 Oscillospiraceae bacterium | reverse complement strand
ATACATTGGTTCTGACCTTAATTTGTTCTTGCTTGTTGGTTATATTGTATAAATCATGATTAAAAAAGCTTATCATTTTACTTTTCTCCGAATAAAAGAGTATCTTTGCATAAGATAAGCTTCGGCTCAGCAATTAAAACAAGCTTTATTGCTCTCGCACTTGCATTATCTTTGCATAAGATAAGCTTCGGCTCAGCAATTAAAACAAGATTTATTGCTCTCGCACTTGCATTATCTTTGCAACAGAATCAAACTAATAAATATATTTATACAAAAACATTCAAACAACTATGGTAAGTAATAACATTCCTCAGGTTAAACTTGGCATCATCGCCGTTAGCCGCGACTGTTTCCCTATCGCACTGTCTACACAGCGTCGTGAAAACATTGTAAAAGAATATAAAGGCGACATTTTTAATTGCCAGACTACAGTGGAGAACGAGCAAGATATGCTCAAGGCTGTTGCTGAAGTGAAGAACGAAGGATGTAATGCCCTCGTTGTATTCCTTGGCAATTTCGGTCCTGAAACTCCCGAAACTCTTATTGCAAAACATTTCGAAGGTCCTGTTATGTTTGTTGCAGCAGCCGAAGGCGATGGCGACATGATTAATGGTCGTGGCGATGCTTACTGCGGTATGCTAAACTGTTCTTATAACCTTGGCATGCGCCATCTGAAGGGATATATTCCTGAATACCCTGTAGGTACAGCCGACGAGGTTGCCAAGATGATTGAGGATTTCGTACCAGTGGCTCGTGTTATCCTCGGACTTAAAGGATTGAAGATTATCACTTTCGGTCCTCGTCCACAAGACTTCTTTGCATGCAACGCTCCTATCAAGGGGTTATATGAACTTGGCGTGGAAATCGAAGAAAACTCTGAGCTTGACCTTCTCGTAGCTTACAAGGAACATGAGAACGACCCTCGTATTGATGATGTATGCAAGGATATGGCTGAAGAAATGGGCGAAGGCAAATACTATCCTGACCTTAGTCGTCGCATGGCACAATTTGAGCTTACACTGCTCGATTGGGCAGAACAGCACAAGGGTGCTCGCCAGTATGTTGCCTTTGCAGATAAGTGTTGGCCAGCCTTCCCAAGTCAGTTCGGTTTTGAGCCTTGCTATGTAAACAGCCGTCTTGCAAGTCGTGGTATTCCTGTAGCTTGCGAGGTTGACATCTATGGAGCATTGTCAGAATATATTGGAATGTGTGCTTCTGACGACACCGTAACATTGCTCGACATTAACAACTCCGTTCCTAAGTATATTTACGACGAGGATATCGTTAAGAAATACGACTATAAACTCACCGACACCTTTATGGGCTTCCATTGCGGAAATACTCCTCAATGTAAGATGTGCTCTGCCCGTGCCATCAAATATCAGCTCATCCAGAACCGTTTGTTGGAGAACGGCGGTACTCCAGATTTCACTCGTGGAACTCTTGAGGGAGACATCGCAGCAAGTCCTATCACATTCTATCGTTTGCAATGCGACTCTGAGGGCAACCTGCGCTCTTACATTGCCGAAGGCGAAGTGCTCGACGTTCCAACAAGGTCTTTCGGTGGTATAGGTATTTTCGGTATTCGTGAGATGGGTCGTTTCTATCGCCACGTACTTATCCAGAAGGGCTATCCTCATCATGGTGCCGTAGCCTTCTCTCATGTAGGAAAGGTTCTCTTCGAGGTATTCAAATATCTTGGCATCAAAGATATTGCTTACAATCAACCTAAGAGCTTGCCTTACCCAACAGAGAACCCTTGGGCTTAAAGTTCAGATATAGCAATACGAAATAGTCTGTTTGGTATCAAAGATTGAAGACAGACAAAACATTATGAATATTAACGTCATGCATCGACATACGGTGCATGACGTTTTTCATTTGCATTTTCTCGCAATTTGCATTATCTTTGCATAAGATAAGCCACACCTCAACAATAAATACAAACAAGTTTGGCTTATATTGTATTCGGTTTGCATTATCTTTGCATAAGATAAGCTGCGAGCAATAAAACAATTATTATGAAAAAATATTATCTTCCTGCTGAATGGGAAAAACAAGAGGGGGTACAACTCACATGGCCTCATGAAGATACCGACTGGAACGAATATCTTGATGAGGTGAACAACGTATATTTACAAATGGCTGATGCTATCACAAGATACGAAACGCTTTTTGTCGTTACTCCTCATATAGATAAGGTAAAGAAACTGCTATGCAAGCATTTGTCTGTTGAACAGATAGATAGAGTTGTATTTCATGAATGTCCAACTAATGACACTTGGGCTCGCGACCATGGTTTTATATCTCTAAAAAGAGCAGACAGTATGGAATCTCATAAGGACGATATTAAAGAAACCTGCAAGTTGAATAGTGATAACGACAAAGACAGGTTGCTTCTCGATTTCCAATTCAATGGATGGGGAGAGAAATTCGAGGCAGACCTTGATACAAAAATCAACAATAGCTTATTTAAAAGCGGTGTGGTAAAGGGAGATTACATCGACCTAAACAACTTTGTTCTTGAGGGAGGTTCTATCGAAAGCGACGGCAAAGGTAGTATATTTACCACCAGTTGTTGTCTGCTCGCCCCACACCGCAATCAGCCCCTTTCTAAAGCAGAGATAGAAGACAAACTTAAAGAATATCTTCATGCTGACAGAATTGTATGGATTGACCATGGTGAACTTATAGGTGACGATACCGATGGACATATAGATACCCTTGTGCGTACGGCTCCAGACGACACCCTTTTATATGTAGGTTGCGATGACATTTCCGACGAGCAATATACCAAGCTCAAGCTCATGGAGGAGCAGCTGAATACTTTTCTTACTACAGACGGAAGACATTACCGCTTACTGAAGTTGCCTATGCCAGACGCTATATTCTACGACGGCGAGCGGTTGCCTGCCACATACGCCAACTTTATAGTTATCAACGGAGCGGTTATATTGCCTACCTACCAACAACCAGAGAAGGATAGCGAAGCACGCAGAATAGTACAGCAGGCTTTCCCCGACAGAGAAATAATATGTATTGATAGTTCTGTGATAGTGCGTCAACACGGCTCACTCCATTGCTGCTCAATGCAATTCCCAGCATAAGAAGGATAGACAGAGTAATATATAGATAATGTTATATTGAACAAAAATGATATTAAAATATGAGTGAACTAAGAATTGGTATTTTACAACAGCACAAGACTGCTGATATTAAAGCTAACGTTAAAGCGATAGAAGAGGAAGTAACAGACCTTGCAAAACGTGGGGCGAAACTGATTATCCTCTCCGAGCTACATAATTCACTATATTTCTGTCAGGTGGAAGACGTTAACAACTTTGATCTTGCCGAAACAATCCCTGGACCATCTACTGATTTCTTTGGCACTCTTGCTAAGAAACTTGGTGTAGTGCTTGTCATCTCTCTCTTTGAGAAACGTGCTCCAGGATTGTATCACAACACTGCTGTGGTTATTGAAAAAGACGGAACCATTGCTGGAAAATACCGCAAGATGCACATCCCTGATGACCCAGCTTATTACGAGAAATTTTATTTCACTCCTGGCGACCTTGGCTTCCACCCGATACAGACATCCGTTGGCAAACTTGGTGTGCTTATCTGTTGGGACCAATGGTATCCCGAAGCAGCACGTCTTATGGCTCTGCAAGGAGCAGAAATACTCATCTACCCTACTGCCATAGGCTATGAGTCGAGCGACACTGCCGATGAACAGCAGCGTCAACGTACGGCATGGACTACTGTACAGCGTGGTCATGCTGTAGCCAACGGACTGCCTGTCGTTACCGTAAACCGTGTAGGATATGAGCCAGACCCTTCAGGACAGACGAAAGGTATTCAGTTCTGGGGCAGTTCCTTTGTATGTGGTCCTCAAGGTGAATTATTCTATCAAGCATCCGATACCGAAGAAGAAAGTCTAATACTGGATATCGACATAAAGCATAGCGAGCAAGTGCGCCGTTGGTGGCCATTCCTGCGAGACCGCAGAATAGATGCATACGAAGAAATAACAAAGAGATTTATTGACTAACAACAAAAAAGGAAAGCTTAACGCTTTCCTTTTTTATTGGGTGGCAGGTGGGACTCGAACCCACGACATTCAGAACCACAATCTGACGCTCTAACCAACTGAACTACGGCCACCATGTAA
>CAVKAH010000170.1:0-4215 GCA_963654095.1 Oscillospiraceae bacterium | reverse complement strand
AGTGATGATAAAGCGACTTTTACATATTATATATATACTGATGCTTGCCGTAAATGTGCAGGCACAAGACACTCGAGTGCAAAATCGTCCGTATACAGACTTACGCCCTTTCCATTTTGGCGTTATGGTGGGAACCCATTTGCAGGATTTGGAGTTTACCAATATCGGGCCTCAAACGATAACAACAGACGATGGCGTGGTTACGAAAACCATAGCCGTAGACCAAGACAGGTGGGACGCCGGCTTCACCGTTGGTGTGCTTGGCGAGGCAAGACTCGGCACTAATTTTGCATTCAGAATAGCTCCGGCGATGTATTTCGGTACGAGAAACATAAAGTTTATGAACCTCACGGACAGGACGGGAAGCGGAGAACCCGTTACGAAGAACCAAGAATTGAAGACGATATACGTATCGTCGGCACTTGATTTGATATTCAGCGCACCTCGCTTTAATAATCATCGTCCGTATATCATGGCAGGACTAAACCCGATGCTGAACCTATCGGGAAGCAATAGCGATTACATAAAGCTGAAGGGATACGATATTTTTCTTGAAGTAGGTCTTGGCTGCGATTTCTATTTGCCGTTCTTTAAGTTGCGTCCAGAGCTGAAGTTCTGCTACGGTTTGATGAATAATGTAGACACGAAGCATGCCGATAGGTTTAAAGATCCGAGTATGGCAGACCGCTTTATGTATGCCAATTCCGTAAAGAACGGGCGCAGTAAGATAATCGCCCTTACGTTCTATTTTGAATAAGACATGGAGAAAAGAATTATGAAACCAATATTCATCACAGGTCCCTGCGTCATTGAGTCGGCAGAACTGCTTGACACAGTGGCGGCAGAGGTAGCCAGGCTAAATAAGGAAACAGGACTAACGTTTTATTTTAAAGCATCATTCGACAAAGCAAACCGTACATCGATACATTCGTATCGCGGTCCGGGAATAGAGAAAGGATTGCAGATGCTTGCCGACGTAAAGGCGAAATACGGTTTGCCACTACTAACCGACATACACGAAAGTTGGCAAGCCAAAGAGGCAGGCAATGTAGTTGACGTGTTGCAAATACCAGCATTCCTATGTCGCCAGACAGACCTTCTCGTGGAGGCAGCCAAGACGGGAAAGACGGTGAACATAAAGAAAGCACAGTTCTTGTCGGGTGATGATATGCGCTATCCCGTAGAGAAATGCCGTGATGCAGGTGCTCAAGAGGTTTGGTTAACGGAGCGTGGAAACAGCTTTGGGTATAACAACCTTGTGGTAGACTTCCGTAATCTGCCCATCATGTCGCAATATGCCGACCGTGTGATAATGGACTGTACCCATAGCGTGCAGCGTCCTGGTGGGGTAGGAGGCAAGACTGGAGGCGATCGCCAGTTTGTACCTATGATGGCGTTAGCAGCAAAGGCGTTTGGAGCGCAAGGCTATTTCTTTGAAACCCATCCTAATCCGGAACAAGCTCTTAGTGATGGTCCGAACATGCTGTTCCTTAAAGACCTTGAGCGTGTTGTGGAAAGTTTAATATAGGTGATACAATATTCAGGATATACATATCAGTAAAATGAAATACATAGATACAGCGATAAAGTGTATAAAAGACGAGTCGCAAGCTCTCCTTGAGCTTATTCCGCATCTCGATGCCGATTTCGATAAGGCAGTAGAGATAATACTTGCTTGCAAGGGAAAGCTAATCGTAACGGGTGTTGGCAAGAGCGGACATATCGGTGCGAAGATAGCTGCCACGCTCTCGTCAACAGGAACACCAAGCTTCTTTATAAATCCGCTTGATGCCTTTCATGGCGATCTCGGAGTGATACAGCATGAAGACGTAGTGCTGGCATTGTCTAATTCAGGACAGACAGACGAACTACTCCGTTTCCTGCCATATCTAATTGAACACAAAATACCCGTAATCGGCATGAGTGGCAATCCGGAATCGCTACTCGCAAAATATTCCACCGCCCACCTTAACTCGGGAGTTAGCCATGAGGCATGTCCGCTCGGACTTGCTCCTACATCGTCCACAACGGCAGCTCTTGCCCTTGGCGACGCTTTGGCATGTGCATTGATGGTGGCACGCCGCTTTAAGACCACCGATTTCGCTCAGTATCATCCGGGCGGCACACTTGGCAAGCGTTTGCTCACGAGGGCAAAGGATGTGATGTGTACCGAAGACCTTCCCGTTATACCGCCTACCACAAAGCTTGGCGAAGCTGTAATCCATGTAAGCAACGGCAGACTGGGTCTTTGTGTGGCAGTAGTAGACAACAAGGTGGTAGGCATTATTACCGATGGCGACATCCGCCGTGCTATGCAGAACTCACAAGATAAATTCTTCCAGCTCACCGTTGCTGATATTATGACGAAAACCCCTAAAATGGTGTCGCCAGAAACGAAGATTACAGAGATAGAAAATATCTTGCACATCAACAAGATACATTGCGTTCTTGTCGTTGATGAGGAGAAACATCTGCTTGGAATAGTAGACTCCTTCCGTACAATGATTTAAAGGTTCTTTCGAAAATAGTATATTTCGGCTTGTAGATATAAAAAAGGTAAGTGCTCACAATGTGTTCACTTACCTTTTATAGGTTTTCTGTGCTGATAGATATTAATTCAGGATATCCAGAAGACTCTTGCCTTTGTTAAGCAACCCCTTCAAAGAAGGCTTCGACTTCTTCTTTTTCTTCTCCTTGGTGTTATCTGAATTGCCTGTGCTTTGATCGTTATTGCTGTTGCCACTATCGCTTTCTTCATATTGGTCATCGGCAGAATATCTGAATTGATAATCCTTTCTCACTTTATTGGCTTCCTGGGCTTTCTTCTTTCTCTCAGATTTATCCGTTTTACTTCCGTCCTTCCATACGCCACGTACAGGGAGACCAACTTCGGGAGCCTCTCCGGCACCTCTTCCGAGGGTACTTAGCATCCATCCTACGCGAGGGTCGTTCTTCAATTGTTGCTCCACATCATCGTATTGTGAACCCCATATAGAAGCCTGCATCTGACGTACTCTATGTCCGTTGCTAGTCCAAAAGAATCCCATATTATTGTTATGTAGTTTTTTCCCTTCGTATTTACTGCCACTATATGGTGTGAAAATCGACTTCCCATTAATGCGGCTTATCCATAGAGTGCCAGGAACGCCATTGTATACGACATACTTTTTTTCGCAATATTCGTTCAGTTCTGTCTGCATGTCCTTTGTAGGCATTCGCCATTCGCCGCCCATATTCTGACGAGCTGCATCATGTTCGAATTTTAATCGCCGTCCACCTGTAGGTCCACCATTAACAGAGTATTTATTATCTTCCTCGCCAAATGATGTTATGTTGTAGGGATTGGAGTCGCAGTAGGCCCCATAGCCTACAAAATTCTTATTGTTGTAAGTGTTCTTTGTCTTAGTTTCTCCCCATCCAAAATAATCGCCAAAGCCCTCTGGCTTAGTAGTTCCCACGTTGCATGTAGCCCATAGGTTGCCGCTTGGTAATTCGAGGTCAACATAATCATGACCGTTAAGCTTGCCATCGGCAGGACTTGGCGTAATGCTCGTGTACCATTTGTTAGGCTCTCCCTCTACCGTGAACACGAAGTCTGTTGTTATAGAGCGTGGAAAACCTAATATGATTTTTGTCGGTTTCCCGTTCACGGTTGCTGTTATTGTGGTGTTATCCACTGTGAAATTCTTGTCTTTCTTGTAGTTGAAGAGAGTCCCCGTGTAATTTGATACATGAACTTGCAGTATGTATTTTCTACCTGCCCAAAATACATCTTCATGAATTTGTTGCCTTTTGCCATAGTCGTTAAACTCCAAAAAGCTGATGCCACAGGTTATTGTATCCCCCATGCTGGTATTGTCCAGCCTACCATAGAGGTCTGTGGTGATAGCAGTTACTTTGCGTTGTTCATATATAGGCTCATTGGCTTTAGGTAGCGTGATATTGATGTCGATAGACTTTATCACCTTTTGAGCATATATTCCGAGAGAGGAAAATAGCAACAATATTGTTGTAAAGATGTTAAGTAGGTTTTTCATAATTCTTCTTTTTAGTTTAATAATACTAATTAAAGTATTATCGTGTTAGTTATTTTGTTAGTTCATCACTTGTCTAGTAAACAAAAAAACGATTGAAACTCAATGAGTGTTCAATCGTTTCAAGTACCCAGAGCCGGGGTCGAACCGGCACGGGTTGCCCCACTGGTGTTTGAGACCA
>CAVKAH010000169.1:0-4267 GCA_963654095.1 Oscillospiraceae bacterium | reverse complement strand
TCTATCTTATATAGTACGTCGAGGTCTTCTGGCTCCATGGCGCGCAAGTTCACCTTTGGCAAAGAATTACTGCTCATCGTATAACCTCCGCATCTGTAATTACCGTATGCGTATTAGGATTATATGTTCCTATACGCACATTATCCATCGGGGCGTCGGCAAACATTGCAAGAATTTCCTCGTATCTGAATATGCTTATGTCGTAAGCCACATAGACGGGCGCTCCCGAGCCTGCCACGCCTGCCTTTTCTTTATGAGTGAGAGAGCTATGCTCTGCGTCTGCTACGACGAAATGAGAGGTCAGCCCCTTGTCGTTTGCCAACTTTTTGCACGACTCCAAGTTCTTGCTTGAACAAACAAAGACATATTCTGCCTCACATTCCCGATGCGGGGCAAAAAAGCCAAGCATCTTGCCCGACCTCTTTACGAGCATATTTACCAAAGCAAAGAATGCTTTTACGTATATTGCCGTCTTTACGGGCAGAGTAATCCAAAAACTCAAGTGGCGATAATGTTTACGGAAGAATATCAGCATTGCCTCATAGAAGACGTGTACGTAGCGGAACGACGACTTATGGGTACTCTCCCCCTTATAATGCAGAATCTGCGAGGGGATGTACCAGTTTTCGTATCCGCCCTTCAACAGGCGATAGGACAAATCTACATCTTCTCCGTACATAAAGAAGTCTTCGTCTAACATTCCTATCTTGTCTATTGCAGTATGGCGCAACATACAGTATGCTCCGCTTATCACCTCTATGCGCTCTGGCTTGTCCCAAGAGAGATAGCTCATATAATACTTACCGAACCGCTTGCTCTTAGGATAGCGGGCGCATAAGCCACACATCTTATAGAAAGCAGTAAGAGGAGACGGCAGTCCACGACGGCTCTCCATTGCCTTATCGCCATCTGCCTTTAGCATCTTCACACCGAGTCCTCCTGCCTGCAGATGACTGTCCATAAAGGCTATGCACTCCTTTATCGTATTCTCGCCCACAATAGTGTCGGGGTTAAGAAGCAATAGATATTCTCCTTTAGCACGCTTTATAGCCAAATTGTTTGCCCTCGCAAAGCCAAGATTATGATTGCTTACAACGAAATTATAATCGCTGAAACGGCGACGGAGATACGCAATAGACCCATCGCGCGAATGATTATCCACGACATACACCTCCGACTCAATGCCCTGAAGCGATTTCTTCAAGCTCAACAGGCATTGCTCAAGATAGTATTTTACGTTATAGCTTACTATTATTACTGTGATTTTCATTTTTCGTTCTGTCGGGTTTCTTCTATACATCTGCCCTTGCTGGGATAGATAAAGCTAAAGCACAATAGTCCGATCACTGCCATATAAGCAAAGGCTACAGACATAAACAGATAATAGAATATCGTGTTTAAAAGCATCGGCAATCCGATAAGCATTATCCTCAACGTACCCCACCTTACAAGAGAACTGCCTCCGCCATTACTCAACCTATTCTTCAGCCTCTTAAAGCTGAACATCTTTAATGCTACTGGCACCAAGCATATCGTAAGCAGTTCCATAAGCATCATTACATTGTACATCAGGCTGGAACTCGTTGCCCATACTCCTGGTATCAGAATATCCGTCTCAAACAATATTACCGTCAGGAGAGAGAGCACCACTAACGTCAACGTCTCGCCAACGAGCGTATTGCGAGCAGCCAGTATGTCTTTATTATTATCTGCCATTTCTTAGAAAGTTCATTATGTATAAGAATTGTATTGCACTATTATCATGAGCCGAACGGTGTTCTGTCATGAGCCAAATGGTGTTCTGTTCACTATAGAACGCCCAAGCGTTACCTCATCAGTATATTCAAGCTCATTACCCACGGAGATACCTCTTGCAATAACGCTTATCTTACGTGAGAATGGGGCAAGCCGACGGGAGATGTAGAAATTGGTGGTATCACCCTCCATCGTAGAACTAAGAGCGAGTATCACCTCCTCTATCTCCTCGTGTTCCTCCACCCTCTTTGCCAGAGAGTCTATCTCTATGTCGTTAGGGCCAATACCATCCATCGGGGATATTACACCGCCAAGCACATGATAAAGACCATTATACTGCTGCGTGTTTTCTATAGCCATAACATCCTGTATGTTCTCTACTACACACACAATAGTTTTGTCTCTACGGGGATTTGAGCATATCGGACACACATCCGTGTCGCTTATATTAAAGCACACCTTGCAGCGTTTCACATTATGGCGGAGATTTGACAAGGAGTTGGCAAACGTATCTACACTTGCCGTTTCCTGCCTTAGCAAGTGTAGCACAAGCCTTAATGCCGTCTTGCGACCTACTCCTGGCAACTTGGAAAATTCTGACACCGCCTTTTCCAACAACTGCGATGGATATTGCTGATTTATCATAGACAACACACCTATTCTTTATATACCACTTTTTCTTCTATGCCTCCCTCTGACTTAGCCAATGCGAGGTGTGCAACAGATATACTACTAACGACACACACAATACAGACAATGCCGCAGCACTAAGCACAAATTCAGAGTTCATACAAGGCAACAATGACAATGCCGCACCAAGAGCTACCCCCGACTCGAAGGTAAGGATATACGTGCTCTGTGCCGTGCCACGCTGACAATGGTCGGCTACATCCGTAAAGCATCGATGGAAATACGTTGTTACCATCGACACACCAGCACCAAGCAAGCACATTGACAAGCACGTATCATATCCATATTGCGCATAAGCAATGAAACCTACTCCCGACACAAGGAGCAAGACATAACCTGTCTTTATATTTAGCGACATCCTACGTTGACCACCTGCAAACAACTGAAAGATTATTGCCACCATAACACCTAAAGCAAGACTGGCATAGCTAACCAATCCATAATGCCTCAACAGCAGCAATCCTAAGTAGGCAGAAATCAAGAATAGCGGCAATATCAACGACAATCCGCCACGCATAAAGAAACGGTCTAAGCTGAATATACAGAACGTATCTTCGGGAGCCTTAAACGGGAATGAAACACTCAGCAGGACTATAACCGAAAGGACACACAGCATAGAGGACACATACATTGTATACGAAACGCCCGTTTCATGCAGAAGGAAAACGCTAAGCAAAGGACCGAGAGCCACCGCAAAGCGATACGACCATGCCGAAGCAACGTTTGCCATTGTGCGCTGCGAGGATTCGCAACAGTCTACTATTAACGTGCTGTTTAATATCATACACGTCAGTCCGAAGAATGCACCTACCAGAAATCTCGTTAAGCAAGCCATAAAAAAAGCCCAGCGGACGTAATTTTCATCATCCGCCAGGTTATCCCTTAGGTATGCCACACTAAACAGAGCTACTGCCATTGCCAACATCGACAACACGCACACCTTATTCCTACGATACCGCTGCACAAGATACGAACAGACAGTACCTAACAAGAACAGTCCTATTCCATAAATCCCGACAGCTACAGAAACCTGAATATCAGACAGCACATCACTCTCTGCCATCCAAATGGCAAAGACTGGCAACTGCATATATACAGACACAGCAAGGAAGAAATTTACAAGATTTAGCTTCCAGAAATCCTTGTGCCAAAGTCTGATATGGTGTTTCGAATTGTCAAGACCGTCCATACAATACCTTAATATGATTCTTTCTCATTAGGGAAATCAGAACTCTTAACATCCGCAATGTAATTTCCGATAGCATCGGTCATCACGGTGTTCAAGTCGGCATATCGACGCAGGAAACGAGGACTAAATCCCTTTGTCTTGCCAAGCATATCGTCTACAACAAGTATCTGACCGTCAGTACCATTACCTGCACCAATACCGATAGTAGGCACGCTTATCTCTGATGTTACCCTTGCTGCAAGCGAAGCTGGAACCTTCTCAAGAACAACAGAGAAGCAGCCTGTCTCTGACAATAGCTTTGCATCACTTATCAGCTTTTCTGCCTCAGCTTCTTCTTTAGCACGTACGGCATACGTTCCAAACTTGTTTATGCTCTGAGGGGTAAGACCCAGATGACCCATAACAGGTATGCCTGCATCCAAGATACCCTTGATAGTATCGATTATCTCTACACCTCCCTCAAGTTTAAGAGCATCACAACCGCTCTCTTTCATTATCTTTATAGCATTCTTTACACCCTCTTTGCGGTCTACCTGATAGCTACCGAACGGCATATCGCAAACTACAAGTGCTCTGTTTACGGCTCTTACAACAGATTTTGCATGATATATCATCTGGTCAACTGTTATAGGA
>CAVKAH010000168.1:0-4273 GCA_963654095.1 Oscillospiraceae bacterium | reverse complement strand
TCTTACCGGTGTTGTTTCGACCGCCGGTAGAACGTTTACCGTAAACGAGAGACTTCTCTGGCACGGATGCAGTAATCTCCTCGAACGTGCCAATAACCTTGTGTCTTTGACCCGGAGTAACCGGTTTAAATTTACGTACTGCCATTTTTTATTTTAGATATTGCTGTAAAAATCAATTGTATCGCCCTCTTTAAGAGTAACGATTGCTTTCTTATACGCATTCTTCTGTCCTTTGATAAGACCAGCCTTAGTATAGCGGCTTGAGCACTTACCAGCATAACGAAGCGTATTTACATTTATTACTGTAACGTTATACAGACTTTCAACTTCTTTCTTTATTTCAAGCTTACCAGCTTCTGGACGTACGATAAAACCGAATTTTGCTTCGGCTTTCTTTGTACGTTGTTCACCTTTAACCTTGTAAGTTTTCTCAACAGAAGACTTGTCTGTAATCTTAGTCATCTTTTCAGTGACCAAAGGTTTGATAATGAATGCCATATTTTCTGTCTCCTATTAATTATTTATTCAAGATTCCGTCGATTGTCTTAAGCGAATTCTCTGTTATTACGAGAACATCAGCATTCAAAACTTTGTAAGCATTAAGTGCCGAAGCTGTCATAATTTCAGTGCGCTGCAAATTTCGAGCTGACAAATATACGTTTTTATTTACTTCTGGCAAAACCATAAGCATCTTACGACCATCAACTTTAAGATTTTTAGCAACATTTACGAATTCTTTAGTCTTTGGAGCTTCAAAAGTAAAATCCTCAACAACTACTATAGCATTCTCTTGAGCCTTATAAGAAAGTGCACTCTTACGTGCAAGAACCTTAACTTTCTTATTCAATTTGAAACGATAATCACGTGGTTTAGGACCAAACACGCGACCACCACCTACAAGTACAGGAGAGTTGATATCACCACGACGTGCGCCACCGCCACCTTTCTGACGACCAAGCTTACGTGTAGAACCTGCGTGTTCGCTTCTTTCCTTAGATTTTGCTGTACCCTGACGCTGATTTGCGAGGAACTGCTTTACATCCAAATAAAGAACATGGTCATTAGGCTCAATTCCGAAGATTGATTCGTTTAACGTAACCTTTCTTCCAGTGTCTTCACCTTTGATATTTAATACGCTAATTTCCATTATTTCTCAATTATTACGGTTGAACCATTACAACCAGCTACACTACCTTTTACGAGAATAAGATTATGTTCTGGTATTACCTTTAACACTTTGAGGTTCTGAGTTGTTACTCTATCACCTCCCATTTGTCCACCCATGCGCATTCCTTTGAAGACTTTTGCTGGGTAAGAACAAGCACCGATAGATCCTGGTTTACGAGCACGGTCGTCCTGACCATGAGTACTCTGTCCAACACCACCGAATCCGTGACGTTTCATAACACCCTGGAAACCTTTACCCTTAGATGTACCAACAACGTCAACAAAGTTTGTGTCGTTGAAAATCTCAACCGTAATAGTATCACCGAGGTTATACTCCTCATCAAACTTGAACTCGGCCAAGTGTCTCTTTGGTGTTGTACCTGCTTTTTTGAATACGCCGAGCATAGGTTTTGTTACATTCTTCTCCTTGACCTCACCGTATGCCAACTGATAAGCTTGATAACCGTCTTTCTCTACGGTTTTAACCTGAGTTACAACACAAGGACCTGCTTCGATAACAGTGCACGGTACATTCTTACCGTCGGCACTGAAAACGGATGTCATTCCGATTTTTCTTCCAATTAATCCTGGCATTTCAATTAATATTAAAAAATTATACTATACTTTGATTTCTACCTCTACACCGCTTGGCAATTCAAGCTTCATAAGAGCGTCTACTGTCTTAGCTGTAGAGCTATAGATGTCAATAAGACGCTTGTAATCACTCAACTGGAACTGCTCACGAGCTTTCTTGTTTACGAAAGTAGAGCGGTTAACTGTGTAGATACGCTTGTGTGTAGGCAATGGAATAGGACCGCTAACAATAGCACCTGTAGCCTTAACAGCCTTCACAATTTTCTCTGCTGACTTATCAACCAACTTGTGGTCATAAGACTTCAGCTTGATTCTAATTTTCTGACTCATTTTATTTTAAAAAATTATTATTAAAAAGAAAGGATGAACTACTCATTAAGAGTCATACGCTAAAGAGCATCTCACCCTTTCAAATTTTCTTTTTTATTAAAGAAGGTCTGTACGACCATTACTTTCTTCAAGGACAGCCTTTGCGATTGAGCTTGACAATGGAGCATGGTGATCATATTCCATTGAACTTGTTGCACGACCTGAAGTAATAGTACGGAGAGCTGTTACATATCCGAACATTTCAGCCAATGGTACCATTGCACGTATAATACGAGCACCAGAACGAGTCTCGTCCATACCCTCAACCTGACCACGACGCTTGTTCAAGTCTCCAATAACATCACCCATGTTCTCCTCTGGAGTAACAACTTCAAGCTTCATTATAGGTTCCATAAGAACAGGACCAGCCTTAGCACAAGCATTCTTGTAAGCATTGATAGCTGCAACCTCGAAAGACAACTGGTCCGAGTCTACTGGGTGGAAAGAACCATCAAGAAGAGTAACCTTCATGCTGTCCATTGGATAACCACCAAGCACACCATTCTTCATTGCACCCTCGAAACCTTTTTGTACAGAAGGGATAAATTCTTTAGGAATGTTACCTCCCTTAACCTCGTTAACGAACTGCAAACCGCCCTGCTTGTAATCTTCGTCTACAGGACCAACATTAACGATGATATCTGCGAACTTACCACGACCACCAGACTGCTTCTTATAAACCTCACGGAGATTTACAGTCTTAGTAATAGCCTCCTTGTAGTTAACCTGTGGTTTACCCTGATTACATTCAACCTTAAACTCTCTCTTAAGACGGTCAAGGATAATATCAAGGTGAAGCTCACCCATACCAGAGATAACGGTCTGACCACTCTGCTCATCAGTATGTACAGTAAAGGTAGGATCCTCTTCTGCCAATTTAGCAAGACCAATACCAAGTTTATCAACATCAGCCTGACTCTTTGGTTCTACAGCGATACCAATAACAGGATCAGGGAAAGTCATAGACTCAAGTACGATTGGATGCTCCTCATCACAAAGAGTATCACCAGTACGGATATCCTTGAAACCTACACCAGCACCGATATCACCAGCGTCGATAAGCTCCATTGGAACCTGCTTATTTGAGTTCATCTGGAAAAGACGGCTTACACGCTCTTTCTTTCCAGAACGAGTATTGAATACATAAGAACCTGCTACAACCTTACCAGAGTAAACGCGGAAGAATACAAGACGACCTACGTATGGGTCTGTTGCAATCTTAAACGCAAGAGCTGATGTTGGCTCATCCTCTGAAGGCTTACGATCCTCTTCCTCACCAGTTGAAGGATTTGTACCAATAATATTTGGAGTATCCAATGGTGAAGGCAAGAATGCACAAACATAGTCAAGCAAAGTCTGAACACCCTTATTCTTGAATGAAGAACCGCAAAGTACTGGAGTACACTGCATAGCAAGAGTACCCTTACGGATTGCAGCCTTAATCTCATCCTCTGTTATAGAGTCTGGATCCTCAAAATACTTCTCCATGATAGCCTCATCGAAATCAGCTGCAGCCTCGAGGAGCTTACCTCTCCACTCGTCAGCCTCATCTTTCAAGTCAGCAGGAATATCACCTACCTCATACTCAGCACCCATTGTTTCATCGTGCCAAAGTATAGCTTTCATTTTGATAAGGTCAACTACACCCTTGAATGTCTCCTCACTTCCAATAGGAATTACGAGAGAAACAGGGTTAGCACCAAGAACATCCTTCATCTGACGTAGGACATCGAAATAATCAGCACCAGAACGGTCCATCTTATTTACGTAGCCCAAACGAGGCACATTATACTTATCAGCCTGACGCCATACAGTTTCAGACTGAGGCTGCACACCGCCTACTGCACAGTAAGTAGCAACTGCGCCGTCAAGCACACGCAAAGAACGCTCAACCTCTGCTGTAAAGTCAACGTGTCCCGGAGTATCGATCAAGTTAATCTTGTAAGACTTATTCTCATAGTTCCAGTTACATGTAGTAGCAGCTGAAGTAATAGTAATACCGCGCTCCTGCTCCTGGGCCATCCAGTCCATTGTAGCAGCACCATCGTGAACCTCACCAATCTTATGAGTCTTACCTGTATAGAACAGGATACGCTCAGATGTTGTCGTCTTACCGGCATCAATGTGAGCCATAATACCGATA
>CAVKAH010000167.1:0-4293 GCA_963654095.1 Oscillospiraceae bacterium | reverse complement strand
CATGGTTACTCAATTTATATGCAAAAACAAAGGTAACTAAAAGGGCTGAATTCCAAGCGAGGAATCCAGCCCAATTTTTTTCACTTCCCAAAAAGTTTTAGCAGACAGTAATAGTTTAGAATTAAAAAGTCGGCATTATATCAAAGGGATAAAATGCCGACACGGAAATATTTCTATAAAAAAGAATAATTAGTCTTTATCAAGCAGGATGTTCATCATCTCGCATGCAGCCTTGGCAACAGACGTTCCTGGACCGAAGATTGCAGCAACACCTGCTTTATAGAGGAAATCGTAGTCTTGGGCAGGAATAACGCCACCAGCAATGACCATAATGTCATCTCTGCCAAGTTTCTTTAATTCCTCAATAAGCTGCGGGATAAGAGTTTTATGACCTGCTGCAAGAGAACTTGCACCTACGATATTCACATCGTTTTCAACAGCTTCGCGTGCAGCCTCTGCTGGTGTTTGGAACAATGGTCCCATATCAACATCGAAACCGCAGTCGGCATATCCTGTTGCAACTACTTTCGCACCACGATCGTGTCCGTCCTGACCCATCTTTGCAACAAAGATACGAGGTCGACGACCCTCTTTCTTTGCAAATTCCTCTGTAAGCTCACAAGCTTTATGGAAATCGCTATCTGATTTACTTTCTGATGAATACACTCCTGAAATAGTTCTAATTACAGCTTTATATCTACCTACAATTTCCTCGCAGGCATCACTAATCTCTCCTAGCGTACAGCGCAACTTAGCACACTCTACGGCTTTCTCCAACAAGTTACCTTCACCGCTACGCACACATTCTGTAAGAGCAGCCAGAGCCTCCTTGCATTTCTCGTTGTCGCGGTTAGCACGGAGTTCAGCCAAGCCTTCCTCTTGTTGTTTGCGTACAGCAGAATTGTCAACCTCAAGGATATCAATAGGATCCTCATGGTCAAGACGATACTTGTTTGTTCCAACGATAGTCTGTGTACCGCTATCGATACGAGCCTGTGTACGAGCAGCAGCTTCCTCGATACGCATCTTTGGCACACCAGTCTCGATAGCCTTAGCCATACCGCCAAGTTTCTCTATCTCTTGAATATGCTCCCATGCCTTATGAGCAAGTTCGTTAGTAAGGCTTTCAACATAATATGAACCTGCCCACGGGTCGATATGCATGCATATCTTTGTTTCGTTCTGAATATAAATCTGTGTGTTACGTGCGATACGTGCAGAGAAATCTGTAGGCAGTGCTATAGCCTCGTCAAGAGCGTTGGTATGCAAGCTCTGTGTATGACCGAGAGCCGCAGTCATTGCTTCTATACAAGTACGTCCTACATTATTAAATGGGTCTTGCTCTGTAAGCGACCATCCCGATGTCTGAGAGTGGGTACGCAACATGAGCGACTTAGGATTCTTTGGGTTGAACTGCTTGATAACCTTAGCCCATAGCATACGTGCAGCACGCATCTTGGCAACCTCCATAAAGTGGTTCATTGATATACCCCAGAAGAACGACAAACGTGGTGCAAAGGCATCAATATCTATACCTGCATTTACTCCAGCACGCACATATTCCAAACCATCTGCTATGGTGTAAGCCAACTCAATGTCGGCTGTTGCACCAGCTTCTTGCATGTGGTAGCCAGAAATAGAAATAGAATTGAACTTTGGCATCAGCTTAGATGTATATCCAAAGATATCACTGATGATTCTCATCGAAAATGCTGGTGGATATATATAGGTGTTACGCACCATGAATTCCTTTAGGATGTCGTTCTGGATAGTACCTGCCATTTCTTCAAGTTTTGCACCCTGTTCCAATCCAGCAACGATATAGAATGCCATAACAGGAAGCACTGCACCATTCATTGTCATTGAAACAGACATCTTGTTCAAAGGAATACCATTGAAGAGCACTTTCATGTTCTCTACAGAACATATTGAAACTCCTGCCTTACCTACATCTCCTACAACACGGGCATTGTCTGGGTCGTATCCACGATGGGTAGGAAGGTCAAAGGCTACAGACAGACCTTTCTGTCCACTAGCAAGGTTACGACGATAGAATGCATTACTCTCTTCGGCTGTAGAGAAACCTGCATACTGACGAATTGTCCATGGACGGAACGGATACATCATACTATATGGACCACGAAGGAATGGCGGCAAACCAGCAGTATAGTCAAGATGTTCCATACCCTCAAGGTCTTCTTTTGTATAAACAGGTTTTACCTCGATGTGTTCAGGAGTTTTCCAATTTGCCTTGATGCCGTTATCTTTCTGCCAAGCCGCACCATCAACATCTTTAATTCCTGAAAAAATATCTATATCTTTAAAATTCTTTCTCATAATAGTGTGTAATTTTGAGTTTAAAAACAGAGAAACGCTGGTATTAAATTCCCAATTTCTCGTTATATTCTTTCAGTGTCTCAAGTACGTTGCATCTTACATGAACAAAGTTCTCTATACCAGCAGCCTTGAGGTCTTCCATGCATGCTGGTGCTCCAGCAACAACAAACATTGCTCTTCCATCAAGATATTTGAATGCAGGAATAGCATATTCTGCATACTCATCATCACTTGAGCATATTACAACGATGTCGGCACCAGCTTTCAGTGCTGCATCAACACCTTCTTCTACTGTCTTGAAACCAAGATTATCAATTACTTTATATCCAGCACAAGCAAGGAAATTACAACTAAACTGAGCACGAGCCTGACGCATAGCCAAATTTCCTATCGTCAGCATAAATGCTGTAGGCACCTTCTTGGAATTTTCGACCTTAATACGAAGGTCTTCAAAATCGGCAGCCAAGCGTGTTGACTCTATTGCCTTGTAAGAAGTCTCATGGTTTCCACATCCGCAACAGCCCTCAACAGCTTTCTTGCCTTCACTCTTCTCCGTGAAGTTAGGGAATTGGTTTGTACCCAAGATAAACTCTTTGCGCTTTGCTGCTGCTTCATGACGCTTCTTGTTAGTTTCATTAATATCATCCTGCACAATACCTTTCTTTATTGCCTCGAGGAATCCACCATTATCTTCAACCGTCAAGAATATCTTCCAACCTTCATTAGCAAGTGATGTAGTAAGTTCTTCAATGAAATAGCTACCAGCACCTGGGTCTACTACTTTATCGAAATGGCTCTCTTCCTTAAGCAGCAACTGCTGATTGCGTGCTATACGTTCAGAGAATTCATTTGGAGTTTCGTATATAACATCAAATGGTGTTACCTCTATAGAATGAACACCTGCAAGAGCTGCGCTCATGGCCTCTGTCTGTGAACGTAACAAGTTTACGTAACTATCAAACAAAGTCATGTTATATCTTGATGTTATGGCATTTACACACATCATGCAAGAGGTATCCTTCTTTGGCTCATATTGCTTTACGATTTCAGCCCAAAGCATACGTGCAGCACGGAACTTAGACATCTCCATGAAGAAGTTTTCTGATATTCCGAGATTAAACTTTATATTGTTTGCTGCAGTATCTGCATCTACACCAGCTTCAACAAGTTGGTACATATATTCATTACCCCAAGCCAAAGCGTATCCCAACTCCTGAACGATATATGCACCGCTATTATTCAAAGAAACGGCATTAACGGCTATTGTACGAAAATTTGGATATTCCTTCATCGCATCAATGAGCTGAGGAGCTAAAGAGAGTATTGCTTCTACATCATGTCCGTTCATCACGATTTTCTCCATAGGGTCCCAATCGAATGAACCAGTTATCTTATTCTTGTCGTAGCCTTTCTTCTCATAATAAGCCTTGAGAATTTCAGCAAGTTCAAGAGTGTGTCGCTTACAAGTATTAAAGTTAACTTCTACAATCTCACAATCTATTCCTTCAAGCAGAGTTTCTACGAAATCAGCAGAAACACTCTTTCCTGGAATATGGAAACTCAGAGAATCGATACCTCTGTTGAGTATATCCAAAGCTTTTGCATTAGCCTCTTTGGCATCTGTTGCTTTGATTTCCTGCCTTACGTACCATTCGTTACTATTCTTTTTGTTACCTCTAACGAAAGGAAATTCTCCAGGAAGAGACTCTGGTGTTTTTAGCTTTTCAACATCTTCTTTCAGATAGAAAGGCTGAACATTGAAGCCTTCATTAGTACGCCAAACAAGACGTTTGTTAAAGTCGGCTCCCTTAAGATCCACCTGAATCTTATCAAGCCACTCCTGGCGTGTTGGCGCTTTAAACTCGCTAAAGAGTTTTTCTTTGTTATTTGACATAGCGTATTATTGATTATATATAAATTGTTCGAATGTGTTTCTATAGCGCAAAACATATTGTT
>CAVKAH010000166.1:0-4339 GCA_963654095.1 Oscillospiraceae bacterium | reverse complement strand
ATCTTAGCGTAAGCAGTACAAGCGTCTTCCATGTCTCCATTCCTGAAAAGACTTTTCGCATAGCCTATTAATGCCCGTTCATTATCTTCATCAACCTTTAATATATCCTCAAAGCATTGTTTTGCCCTTTCATATTCGCCAGAATAATCAAGATAATATAGACCTTTTATAATATTAGCCTTCACAGAAGTCTGTTCTTCTAAAGCATCGACAATCGGCTTTAGCTGTGTAGCATCCTTTCTCTTTAAGACGAAATTGGCAAAATCAGCAAGTTGCTGTTCTATGAGAGTTCCTTTGAAAAGGACATTTGTAACAAACAAGCAAGTGTTGTGGGTGAACGGATTATACACCTGTTCATGATAGCGATATAAACGGAAGAAGCGATAAAGGTCTTGCAGAGACAAACGGCGAAGATATGCTTCTTCGTTCATATCTTCTGCTTTCTTTGTAGCTCCAAGAACATCCCCTTTTCCTATTATCTCTTTTACTCCAGCAGGAAGACTGTCTATTACAGTGGCTAATGCAAAGGCAAAAGAATACTTGTCGTTATCACAAAACGGACCATTTGCTAATAGGTTTTTAAGAAAATCTGTTTCTTTTAGCTTTTCTGTACGTCGTGAAAGGTCGGGATGATTGATGTCAAACGGACAGAACCAATTGGCAAGCGAATAAAAAAAAGGAAACTTCTTCATTTGCGAGAACCCTCCAAAATATATATCAGCACCCGAATCGTGCATCTTCATCATCTCTTGGAACTTCTGTTCTGTTTCCTCCATTGCCCTATCTTGAGCTCCTGGGTCAAGAATATCCGTCATCGGATCATCTTCTTTCTCTGTTATGCCAAAGCGTCCTACATTAAAATTACTGTTCTTTATCAACGTTGGCATAATGTCGCGTTGTATTGTAGCATTGTCTTTCTCTGCGTTCATACAGAACAACACCTGCTTCTGGAGGTCAAACAAATCACGAACTACATTTTCGTCTTTACATAATTCAGATATACGTTGCTGTTGCTCCTCTATATCAATACTGTCGGTCATTGAGAACACCCATCCAATGAGTGCTTTCTGTTTAACACGGCTGTCTGTAGCATTAAGATATAGTTCTATAAGAACATCAAACTTATTTATATCAAAGTTGTTCATCGTTGCAATCATCAGCGAACTAACGATTATTTGTATATCTGTAACGTCTACCGTCGGCGACAAAAGCAACTGTTTCATGCTTTGTGCCTGACCCTTTGTCCACAAATCACTCACTACTATACAACAGAACAAAGACTGCATAAACTTGTAGTGCTCGGCATATAATTGTTTCTTCTTATCCTCTCTTGTGTCTTCTTCCTCAAACTGCAACATTGCAATATCAGCTACGAAATTTTCAAGCTTTATCTGAATACCTTTTTCAGACATCGGCATGTTCTCTGCCACATGAGAGTTTGCGTCTTTATAGAAGTCTATGTTCCTTCGCCTATAATCATTACGGATATTACGTACTGCCCTCTTAAGTTTTACAAGCATGTCTTCATACATACTTTCCCTCATAGGGTCGTCAACTCCTTGCTTTACATAGTGGAGCATAAGGCGAAAGTTCTCGTCTACGTTATCCACATCCTCTGTATACGAAACGTAAGGATGCTCTTTTATATAGGGCATTATCATACTGAGAGCCGACGCAAGGTCTTTCTCACCTATCATACGCAGTGTATCTGTAAAGAGTTTTAAGTTATTATCCATATCTTATGTATTTGTAAGACAGTCTTTTAAAGCATTTAATTCAGCTAATAATTAAAGTACTTAATTCAGCTGATAATTAAAGTACTTTCTTACGAGTTCATTATAATAAGTTCTTCCTCTTTTTTTTATCCTCTCCTGTGCAATTCCGTATGCTTTTTTAAAGAGCTTTATCTGCTTCTGCCGTCTACTGTCAGACATTGCTTCACCTGTAAAAGCTAATACTGCAAGTTCCTCACCATTCCTTCCGCTTCTCATAAGCACACCATGTCCTTTTCTACGTGCCACTGAAGCTTGTGGTTCTGGTAGCCATGCTGCATCAATCTCATTATTGAGCAACATCTTCAGGCGCAAATCCACATCGTTTACTTGTATACGGAACACACGTTCATTATTCAACTTAACGCTATCAATCATTCTATCGCATAGATAGTCTGTTGCCGAAAAACGAGTAATTGCAACCATCTTATCGGTTAACTGCTTTAGTTCACGCAGTCTTGACATACGATTTGCAACAAGCTGCCATTGCATATCTGTGGTCATCACACTCTCTAATGACAACGTCTTATAATTGGAATTCAAATAATCAAGTCTTTTCTTATCTGTAAAAGCACCTTCTATAGTATGTCGTCTCAACGAAGCATCACAATCGAGCATAGAAGAATAATGACACAAACGTACATCTACACCAAGAGAATCAAATATACCCTCATCCTTAGCTACAAAAGCAGGCAAGCAGTTGATGGTCTGCCCTACTCCAACTTTTAGAGCAAGAGAATCTTTAGTACGCTCTGCAGCTATTTCTTCCTTGCTTTTTCTATTTGTCCCATCGCTCCCTTCAGAGCATCCGACATAAAGAAAAGAAATTATCAGCAATAATATATATGTATATCTTTTCATTTGGTTTTATCCTTTTCGTAAGATACTACAAAGTTAATGCTTTATTTTGTTCTGCCGAAAAATATCGTTACTTTTGTATTATCTATTTAAAAAAGTATTAGCAAAAGATTATGGCTAAAGACAAAACTGTATATGTCTGCAGCAACTGTGGACAGGAATCGGCTAAGTGGATTGGTAGATGTCCGCAATGTGGCGAATGGAACTCCTTTAAGGAACTACGAATTGCTGCTGACTCAGGGAACGGCAATATAATATCTTCTTTAACAAGCAAATCGACTGGCACTGCTCGTGCTCTAAAGTTTAATGATATATCAAGCAAAGACGAACCCCGTATAGATATGGGGGACGAGGAACTGAACCGAGTGTTAGGGGGCGGACTCGTAAGAGGTTCGATAACATTGCTCGGAGGAGAACCTGGCATTGGTAAAAGTACCCTGTCGTTGCAAACAGTGCTACACCTTAATAAAAAAGTATTGTATGTTAGTGGTGAAGAGAGTGCACACCAACTGAAGATGAGGGCACAAAGAATTGTTCCTGAAGCAAGCGACAACTGCCTTGTTCTATGCGAGACGTCTCTTGAGGGTATCTTTAATTGCGTTAAAGAAACAGTTCCTGATATCATTGTAATAGACTCTATACAAACTATTTGCACAAGTGATGTAGATAGTTCTCCTGGTAGCGTATCTCAAGTAAGAGAATGTGCCTCTCGTCTCTTACGCTATGCTAAAACTTCGGGTACTCCCGTAATTCTTATAGGACATATTAATAAGGAAGGAACGCTTGCTGGTCCTAAGATATTGGAGCACATCGTTGATACCGTAATACAGTTTGAAGGCGACCAACATTATATGTATCGCATCTTGCGCTCTATAAAGAACCGCTTTGGAAGTACTTCTGAATTGGGAATATATGAGATGAGACAAAACGGACTGCGCCCTGTAAGCAATCCTTCGGAACTTCTTCTTACGGAAGACCACGACGGACTTAGCGGTGTGGCTATATCTTCGGCTATAGAAGGTGCAAGACCATTCCTTGTAGAGACACAAGCTCTCGTTTCTACTGCAGCTTATGGCACACCTCAAAGGTCTGCTACAGGGTTCGACCAGCGAAGACTTAACATGCTACTCGCCGTACTTGAAAAGCGTGTAGGCTTTAAACTTATCCAGAAAGACGTATTTATCAATATCGCAGGAGGACTAAGGGTAACAGATCTCGCTATGGATTTAAGCATTATTGCTGCTGTATTGTCAAGTAATGTGGACACTCCTATTGAACAAGGTTGGTGTATGGCGGGCGAAGTGGGACTTAGCGGTGAGGTTCGCCCTGTAAGCCGTATTGAGCAACGTGTGGCTGAGGCTCAGAAGCTCGGATTTACCAACATCATCATTCCACGACAGAACATGACAGCCTTTAAAGGAAAACAGTTAAGCATTAACCTCATACCCGTTAGAAAGGTAGAAGAGGCTCTCAGACATCTGTTTGGATGATATCATCCTATAGATAAACGCTAATTAAAGAAACTATATGCGTACCGATGATATATCAACGAAGCCGTTAACTATAGCATAGATAGTAAGACCAGCAGGGGTATGAATTTGCAGTTTACGGGCAATATTCCTACGATGAGTGATTACTGTGTTTGGAGATATACAGAGGTGGTCAGCAATCTCCTTATTTGTCATTCCTTGTACAAGGCTAATCACAAC
>CAVKAH010000165.1:0-4376 GCA_963654095.1 Oscillospiraceae bacterium | reverse complement strand
CTAAAGCGCTGAGCTATAGGCGATTTTGTATAGGGGATAAAATGCGTGATTTTTTACTCCAATATAGTGTATCTTTCAAATTGATATATACGGCATAGATTACAAAATCTTCTTGTAAAGGGCGAGAATATCCTCCTTTGTTACAGGACGTGGGTTGCCTGGTGTGCAGACATCCGTTATAGCCTGTTCTGCAAGTGCAGGAATGTCTTCTTCCTTTATGCCCAGGTCTGTAAGATGTTGTGGAATACCAACTAGCTTTGACAGATTTTCAATTTCGTTGCAAGCAGCGTCGGCAGCCTGCTCGTCTGTCATGCCAATCTCGTAAACGCCTACTGCCTTTGCAATCTCTACATATTTCTTTATGCTTACAGGCATATTGAAACGCATTACGGTTGGCAATAGGATAGCGCAAGCCACACCGTGAGGAACATCATGAAGCGCACTCATTGGGTGTGCCATACCGTGGTCTACACCAAGACCAACGTTTGAGAATGCCATACCTGCAATGTATTGTGCTACTGCCATACCATTTCTGCCTTCTGGATTCTGTGGGTCGTTTACGGCAATAGGTAGATATTTGTGTATCATCTCAATGGCTTTGATTTCAAACATATCGCTCATCTCCCACGCTGCCTTAGTGATAAGTCCCTCTATGGCGTGTGTCATGGCGTCCATACCTGTGGCTGCCGTTAGTCCCTTTGGCAAAGAATACATCAATTCTGCATCTATTATGGCTGCTGCAGGAATATCGTTAGGGTCAACGCATACCATCTTCTGCTGACGTTTCTCGTCGATGATAACATAGTTGATTGTAGTTTCGGCTGCCGTACCTGCCGTTGTAGGGAGAGCGATAATAGGCAGACACTTGTTCTTAGTGTCGGCAACACCCTCAAGTGATACTACATCAGCAAAGTCTGGGTTCGTGCATATAATGCCGATACCCTTGGCTGTATCCATTGAAGAACCGCCACCAATGGCAACGATAAAGTCGGCTTCGGCTTTCTTACATGCCTCAACACCATTTGTTACGTTAGTTACTGTAGGATTTGGCTTTACCTCATCGTAAACCTCGTAAGGGATGTTTGCCTCGTCGAGAACATCGAGAACCATCTTTGCAACACCGAATTTCATCAACCCTTTGTCTGTTACAACGAGGGCTTTCTTAAAGCCACGACTCTTAACTACTGTAGGGAGTTCTTTTCTAGCACCCGGTCCGAAGTATGAAACTTCGTTCAAAATAAATCTGTTAATCATAATTTTTTTGATTAGGTTGTTTGATTATTTATATTAATACTAACACTAACTCACATTAAGTTTATAGGATTTCATTCTACATGATATGCAATCCTATCTGATAGACTACGGCTGAGACGATCCATGCCACGGCAGTAGTGTACAGAGCGGTAAATATTGCCCATTTCCAACTTCCCGATTCGTTCTTTATTGCAGCAATAGTGGCGAGGCATGGGAAGTAGAGAAGAACGAACAAAAGATAGCAGAACGCAATGAGCGGAGTTATTCCGTCGGCTGCCATCTTATTATATAGGTCTTCGTATTTGGCATTGTCAGCCTCACTATCGTCTGCTACGCTCTCGTCTCCAGAATAGAGCACACCCATCGTAGATGCCACAATCTCCTTTGCTCCGACACCTGATATCAAGCCCACAGATAGCTTCCAGTCGAAGCCTTGTGGCTTAAATGCAGGCTCTACGGCTTTGCCTATTCTGCCTATGTAGCTCTGTTCCTGTTGCTGTTGAGCGGTTAACTTATCATTATGAGGGAAATATCCAAGTGCCCAAACTATGATACTTGCTACAAGGATGATACCACCCATCTTCTTCAGATACTGCTTTCCTTTCTCCCAAGTGTGTCTTGCTATGGCTTTCGCTGTAGGGAAACGGTAGGGTGGAAGCTCCATAACAAACGGCACGTCCTCGCTTTTCATCAGCCATTTGCTGAATATTCTGCTTACAATGACAGACATAAGGATACCGATGGCATATAATGAAATCATAATTGTGCTTCGGTATTTCATTGCAAAGAATGTGCTTGTAATCATTATGTATATAGGCAGTCTTGCAGAACAACTCATGAACGGCAATATGAGCATAGTGATTAGACGGCTTCTCTTGCTCTCTATGGTTCTTGTTGCCATAACAGCAGGCACGTTGCAGCCAAAGCCCATGATGAGAGGGATGAATGATTTGCCATGCAAACCCATCTTGTGCATCACCTTGTCCATAATGAAAGCAGCGCGTGCCATATAGCCACTGTCCTCCATAAACGAGATGAAAGCATACAATATAAGTATCTGCGGAAGGAACACGATTACGGCTCCCACACCGCCAATAATACCGTCTACGAGCATTGCCTTTAGTGGTCCTTCGGGCATGTTGTTGCTAATCCATTCGCCAAGCATACCCACTCCTGCATCAATCCAGTCCATAGGATACTGTCCTATAGAGAATGTTACTTGGAACATTATGTATAGCAATAGGAAGAACAATGGAAATCCAAGATATTTGTGTGTTATAATCTTGTCGATAAAGTGAGTGGTCTGATATGTATCCTGCTTGTTTCCGGCTTCATATTCTGCCTCTTTCAAGGCTCCATTGATAAATCCGTATTTGGCATTCATGATAGCTGTTTCGCTATCTTCCTTGACTTCCTCCTTTATTCTTATAGCCTCTTTGTCTCTTTTTTCAATTACCTCTTTTGCGTTGGGTAGGGTATTGATGAACTGTTCCGTATCTTTGTCCATCTCAAGGAGTTTTATGGCAAGGTATCGTGTGGAATATTTGTATCTTATTTGGTCATCCTTTTGGATGAGTTCCTTTATTCTGTCGATACCCTCTTCTATATCTTTACCATGATTGATGTGGATATGCCTATATGTATTATCTTGATCTTCATACATATTTATAATTCTATGGAAGAGTTCTTTAATCCCTTGTCCTGTTCGAAATACGGTAGGTATCATTGGTACTCCAAATAGTCTTCCCAGAGTCTCGGTGTTAAGTGTGTCGCCCCTTTCCTCAAACTCATCATACATGTTTAGGGCGCATATAATCCTTTGGTTCATGTCAATAAGCTGGGTAGTGAGATACAAGTTTCGCTCAATGTTGCTTGAGTCTATTACATTGATAATGATATCAGGAGTCTTGTCGATAATCTCTTTCCTTACATATAACTCCTCTGGACTATATGCCGAAAGGGAGTATGTGCCAGGTAAGTCGATGACATTAAATTTGTATCCTTCAAAATTTGCATATCCTTCTTTAGCATCAACTGTTACTCCAGAGTAGTTTCCTACACGTTCGTGTGCTCCTGAAATGTAGTTGAATAGTGAGGTCTTTCCGCAGTTTGGGTTTCCTACGAGGGCTACATTTATTTGTTTTCTCTTTCTCAAGGCGGCTTCGTGTAGTCTTTGTTCTATCTGTTCACCGCAATTGTCGCTGATATTTTCAACAAGTACTGTATTCTTCTCTTCTTCTAATTTGTTATCTCTTTTGTTTTCGTCAAGTGTTCTTGCTTCATCTTCAGACATAATCTCAATCATTGCCGCTTCATTATGTCTGAGCGAAACTTCATACCCCATAATTTTGTATTTGACAGGGTCGCGCAGTGGAGCATTCAGTAATACCTGTACGAGTTGTCCTTTGATGAATCCCATCTCGACAATTCTTTTTCTGAATCCTCCATGTCCTAATACTTTGACGATAACGCCTTTTTCGCCAGTTTTAAGGTCAGATAATTTCATATTAATAAATATATTATTATTAAGTTTTAGTCGTTATAAATTTTAACCAATTCATTGGTTGAAATATTCTTGTAACATTGTTCTTGCCTCTTTACCATTGTTTTCCAGATCCATTGCAATCTTTCCGTGCTCCATTACCATTATACGTGTGCTTATGTCAGTTGTGTGCGTAAGGTTGTGGCTGCTTATCATTATGATTGCTCCTGTTTCTCTGTTGTAGTTGCGAAGTATCTTTTTAAGGTTGTTTTGACTTGTAGGATCAAGGAAATTAAATGGCTCATCAAGGATTACAAGTTGGGGATGGTTTATCAGTGCAGATATTATTCCGATCTTCTGCTTGTTACCTGCCGACATGCTTCTGATGAGTTTTTTTTGTCCTAATATCTCACCATTCATAAAGTCTTCGTAGTCTTTAAGCCTTTCTGCAAGTGTTTCTTTAGACAAGTTGTTCACCTTTGCAATAAACTCAAAATATTCTTCTGGAGATAAAAAATCTATAAGAAAACTTTCATCTATGTATGCACCAGTGTAGATTTTCCATTCTTCTCCTACTTTAACGTCGGTAGTAAAGGTGGAACCATCTGGATTTGTAAATGTCATATTTACCGTTCCAGAG
>CAVKAH010000164.1:0-4402 GCA_963654095.1 Oscillospiraceae bacterium | reverse complement strand
ATTATTATCTCCATATATTCTTTGAGTATTCCTTTTATGGTTCTTATTCCTGATTATTGTTCATTATCTTTTGTGCTTGTCTAATATAAACAATGTTATCAATGTTAGATAACATCGTTTCAATATTAGAAATCATTGTTATTAATGTTAGACAACACCATTATCAATATTTAAAATCATTGTTATCAATATTTGAAATCATTGTTATCAATAATAGACAACACCTTTATCAATAATAGAAATAAATGAGATTATGTATGTAAATATAAAAAATGGAGTGTGTCTTTGGCGGATAGATATCCTTCCTCGACACACTCCACCGTGTTATTCTATATTACTAAATGTATTATTCTATTCCACCTAAAGATATTATTCCAATCCACGTCCATGGCAGTTCTTGAATTTCTTACCACTTCCACAAGGACAAGGGTCATTTCTTCCAGGCATTTTATCCTTTACGATAGGTTCTTGTCTTGCTACATTTTCACGAGTATCTTGGTTTGCAGCAACTCGTTGAGCCTGATCGTCAAGGTCTACTTTCTCTTCTGTGTATTGCTGAGAGTGTTCTTCGGGAGCTGCTTCCTGTACCTGTTGCTGTTCCATTACAGGTATCTGTGCTCTCATTAGGATGCTCACGATACGATTATTCATCTGATTTACCATATCGTCGAAGAGCTTCACACTTTCAAGCTTGAATATTACGAGAGGATCTTTCTGCTCGTATGAAGCGTTCTGAACACTATGCTTCAGTTCGTCAAGTGCTCTCAAGTTCTCTTTCCAGCAATCATCGATGATATGCAGCATGATAGTCTTCTCAAACTGCTTTACAACGCTCTTTGCCTCTGTATCGTAGGCTTCTTTCAGGTTGCAAGGAATGTTGTACATTCTCTTACCATCGGTGATAGGAACCATGATACGCTCGTATATAGCACCTTGATTTTCGAAAACCTCCTTTATTACAGGATAGCCTACTGCCTGAATACGGTCAGTCTTTCTCTTGAAGTCAGCCATAGCAATCTGGAAAGCTTTCTCCTCAAGATTCTCTCGGCTCTCATTCTGCAGTTCTATTTCTGTAAACGGACATTCCATAGCAAGAACTTTCAGGAATTCGTCTTTGCATCCCTCATAGTCGTTCTGTTCTATGATGTTTACAATACGGTCCCAAATGATGTTTGTGATATCCATACCGATACGTTCTCCCATTAGTGCATGGCGACGCTTCTCATAAACAACAGTACGCTGCTTGTTCATAACATCGTCATATTCGAGCAAACGCTTACGGATACCGAAGTTGTTTTCTTCTACTTTCTTCTGTGCACGCTCGATACTCTTAGACATTAGAGAACTTTCAATTCTCTCACCGTCTTCAATACCCAAACGATCCATAACTCTTGCTATGCGTTCACTTGCAAACAAACGCATAAGCTTGTCCTCAAGACTTACATAGAACACAGAACTACCTGGGTCTCCCTGACGTCCTGCACGTCCACGTAACTGACGGTCTACACGACGGCTCTCGTGTCTCTCCGTACCGATGATAGCTAAACCTCCAGCAGCTTTTACTTCTGGCGACAATTTGATATCGGTACCACGACCTGCCATATTTGTTGCAATAGTTACAGTTTTGCTCAAACCTGCTTTTGCTACGATGTCAGCCTCGTGCTGATGTAGTTTAGCGTTCAATACGTTATGTGGAATATGACGCATTGTAAGCATCTTAGCGAGGAGTTCAGATATTTCAACAGATGTAGTACCAACAAGTACAGGTCTTCCTTGGTTTATCATCTCTTGAATTTCTTCAATTACAGCGTTATACTTCTCTCGGTTTGTCTTGTAAAGACGGTCATCGAGATCTTTTCTTAGTATTGGTCTGTTTGTAGGAATTTCAACTACGTCAAGTTTGTAGATATCCCAGAACTCTCCAGCTTCAGTACTTGCAGTACCTGTCATACCAGAAAGTTTGTGATACATACGGAAGTAGTTCTGCAGAGTGATCGTAGCGAAAGTCTGCGTAGCCTCCTTAACCTTTACATGTTCCTTTGCTTCAACCGCCTGATGTAGTCCGTCGCTCCATTGACGTCCTTCCATGATACGACCAGTCTGTTCGTCAACGATTTTCACTTCTCCGTCAATTACAACATATTCGTCATCCTTGTTGAACATTGTATATGCTTTGAGAAGTTGTTGCAAGGTGTGTACACGTTCGCTCTGAACAGAGTAGTGGTTAAGCAATTCGTCTTTCTTGTCTAGACGTTCCTGATCGTTTAGATTCTGGTTCTCAAGGTCTGACAGTTCTGTAGCAATATCAGGCAATACGAAGAGTTCCTTGTCTTTTACTTGAGTAGCGAGCCATTCTGTACCCTTATCAGTAAGGTCAACAGAATTCAGCTTCTCGTCAACAACGAAATACAATGGTTCAACAGCCTCTGGCATACGACGGTTGTTGTTCTCCATGTACATCTCTTCAGTCTTCAGCATACCAGACTTGATACCATCTTCTGACAAGTATTTGATAAGAGGCTTATTCTTTGGAAGAGCTTTATGAGAGCGGTAAAGGCTCAAGAAACCTTCATCAAGTTTCTTTTGGTTATTTTCTTTTTTACCCTCATTAATAAGTTGTTTTGCTTCAGCAAGATATTTTGTTGCGAGTTTTCTCTGTACGTCAACAAGTCTTTCTACCAATGGCTGATATTCTTCAAACATCTGATCATCACCATTTGGTACAGGTCCAGATATAATAAGAGGTGTACGTGCATCGTCAATAAGCACAGAGTCAACCTCATCCACGATGGCATAATTGTGTGCTCTCTGTACGAGGTCGTCAGGAGATATTGCCATATTGTCTCGAAGATAATCGAAGCCGAACTCGTTGTTTGTGCCGAAAGTAATGTCTGCCCTATATGCTTTACGTCTTTCAGGAGAATTAGGACGATGCTTATCGATACAGTCAACCGACAGTCCGTTAAACATATAGAGAGGTCCCATCCATTCAGAGTCACGCTTTGCCAAATAGTCGTTAACAGTAACCACATGAACACCGTTTCCTGTCAGTGCGTTAAGGAATACAGGAAGTGTAGCTACGAGAGTTTTACCCTCACCAGTTGCCATTTCTGCAATCTTTCCTTGATGTAATACGATACCACCGAAGAGCTGTACGTCATAGTGTACCATATCCCATTTCATGTCGTTTCCACCAGCAATCCAATGGTTGCTGTAGATAGCTTTATCGTCTTCAATTCTTATGAAATCTTTAGTTGCAGCAAGCTCACGGTCAAAATCATTTGCCGTAACCACAACTTCTTCGTTCTCAGCAAAACGTCTAGCCGTATCTTTCATAATGCTGAAAGCAACGGGCAGAATATCATTGAGAACATCCTCGTATTTATCGAGTACAACCTTTTCGAGCTTATCGATTTGGTTGAATATCCCTTCTCTTTCGTCAATAGGGGTGTCCTCGATAGTTGCTTTTAGTTCAGCAATCTTTGTCTTCTCTTCTTTTACGGCATCCTGCAACTGCTGCTGGAGCTCTTTTGTGCGTGCTCTTAGTTGGTCATTAGTAAGAGCTTTGATTTCCGGGTATGCAGCCTTTACTTTTTCTACAATAGGCTGTATGTGCTTCATATCGCGTGTTGACTTGTCTCCGAACAGCGATTTCAGTAAGTTGTTAAATCCCATTTTATATAATTATTTTATTTTTTTTTCTGATTAATTGAGTGCAAATTTACTTAATTTATTTGGTAATAAGGCATTATACGTGCTTTATTTGTTGTTTTGACAATTAAATAATCAAAACAGCGGAGCTTCTTTGCACCCATTAGGGGCTCTTATCTGTATAGTTTTGGCTATTGTTGGCGAGATTTTCTCCACAGAAACTTGTGTAGTAATCTTTTTGCCTTTTATTTTAAAGCCGTAAAATATTATAGGCGTTTCGAGATAGCTAGAGCTTTGTGAGAACTGCTGCTGCGTATCTTCGTTCATGAAGTTCCATCCTGGTGCGGCTTCAATGAGTATGTCTCCACATCTGGATAGATATAATCCACGTCTGATGTTATCGAGTTCAGGAGAATAAACAGACATTATGTTGTCTGCGGAGAATGCGTTTGCAACTCCTTGACATTGTCTGACGAAGCTCTTCGATAGTTCCGTTATCTCCTGTATGTTAAGTCTTTTATTGTCAATTAGTTTGTGATTCAGATAAATCTGGTTGTTCAGGTATCCTTCTATGTATTTGTCGCTTCCGTATAGAGCACCGAGATACATGTTAAGCAGATTGGCTGTTCTGTTTATGTATATAGTTCCACCAGGCAGTCTGAAATTCTTGTCAGAGATATTGAGCTGGTTGTAATATCCAGTTCCTGTAACTACAAAGAGAACCTTGTCGAGTCCTACGCTCGTTTGTAGG
>CAVKAH010000163.1:0-4409 GCA_963654095.1 Oscillospiraceae bacterium | reverse complement strand
TGTCAATACTCAAGACAACCTTTTGAGCCTTGTTACCATTCAGCTTAGCGGTAAAAAGCGTATGGAAGCCAAGGACTTCCTGAATGGAGTGAGGAATATAGAGGATTGTAAGTTGGTATAAACTTGCCGCTTTCCTATATTTATAGATAACGAAAATCCTGGATATGATAAAGCTCGTCATATCCAGGATTTGTTTTATTCTGCCGACATATCAGCAACCATCTTGCGGTATGTAGTGTACAAGTGGGTTCTGCTGACGTATCCCCTTAGTGTTCCGTCGGTTTCAAGAACGGGCAGCATACCTGCATCCGTAGAGTCGAACTGCTTCATAACCTCTTCCATCGGGTCGTTAACACTAAGCACGCATGGCGGTTGCGACATGAGTTGGTAAACCTTAAAATGGTGATACAGCTCCGTTCGGAATATGATATGCCTTAGTTTCGACATATCTATCTCGCCAAGAAACTTACCTCCGTTATCAGTAACAGGCAATATGTTGTTGTGGCTTCGGCTTATAGCATGAACCAAAGTGCCGAGATCCATATCCTCAGGTACATGATTGTAGTTCTTGTCGATAACGCTGTCGATATTCATCAGTGTCAATACGGCACGGTCAGTATGGTGGGTGATAAGCTTTCCCTCCCTTGCCAGTCGCATTCCATATATACTATGCGGCTCAAAAATTATAATAGTAAGGTAAGCGCAGATACTTACAATCATCAACGGCAATAGCATTTGGTATCCGCCAGTAATCTCGGCAATAAGGAAAATTCCCGTTAGTGGCGCATGCATAACACCCGCCATAACGGCTGCCATGCCCAGTAATACGAAGTTTTTCTCAGGAACATACACACCGATATCATACATGTTCCATAGTCTTGCAAATAGAAATCCGCCGTATGCACCTATAAATAGTGATGGCGCAAATGTACCACCGCAACCGCCACCACCATTTGTGGCAGATGTGGCAAATACCTTTGTCAGTACAACAAGTCCCACATATATAACCAGCAAATTACTATGTCCGTAGAAGAGAGAGTTATTCAAAATCTGGTCCCAGTCGGCTTGTGTCTTACCGTTTAGTAGGATGTTTATGCTGTGATATCCCTCTCCGTAGAGCACAGGGAATAGTGCAATCATGGTGCTAAGCATAAGTCCACCCAACGCTAACTTAGCATAAGGATGCTCTTTAAGCTTGCTGAAGATGCCCTCGCAGAAGTTCATCGTCCTGATAAAATATAAACTTATAAAACCTCCAGTTACACCTAATAATATATAAGCAGGTACGCGCGATAATGTCCATGTACCGTCTACATGAAAGTCGAATAATGCTCCTCCAGATGAAAATATATATGTAAAGCAGGCTGCCGTGGCACTTGATATAAGAATTGGTAGCAACGACGCCATGGTAAGGTCAATCATGAGCACCTCAAGGGTAAATACCAATCCTGCTATTGGTGCTTTAAAGATACCGGCAATGGCAGCCGCAGCACCACAACCAACAAGGAGCATTAGCGTTTTGTTCTCTAATTTGAATAGCTTTCCTAGGTTGCTACCTATTGCAGAACCCGTAAGAACGATAGGTGCCTCGGCTCCTACGCTTCCGCCACAACCGATGGTTATGGCTGATGCAATAACGGAACTCCAGCAGTTGTGCCCACGTAGGCGACTCTTCTTACTACTTATAGCATACAGTATTCGTGTAATTCCGTGGCTGATATTATCTCTTACCACATATTTAACAAATAGCGAAGTGATGAAAATTCCTACTACTGGATAGATGAAATATAGCCAGTTGAACCTGTCTACAATAAACCCCATTGCAAACACACTCTGTATTTGCTTGATTAAAAAGTGCAGAATGCTTGCTGCAACGGCACACAAGAACCCTACAGCAAAGCTAAGGATAAGTGTAAATTGTTTATTTGTTATATGTTTTTCTCGCCAAGAGATGAGCTTGTCAAGTGGCGTTTCCTTTTTTTCTTGCATGTATTATAGAAAACTAAATCTGGTTTTATTTATTTTCTGATACTTATCTGATAATCTTAACCTCACCGTTTTCAGATAGCTTGATTATGCTTGACGGCTTGTGAGGCTTATGCTCTTGTCTTCTTGACCAGCATACATAGTCTACTGCGCTTAGTAATTCTTCAGAAATATCACAGTAGTTTTGTGCTGCAGGTTCACCGCTGATGTTTGCGCTCGTTGATACTATAGGCTTCTGAAATCTATAGCAAAGCTCTTTAGAAAAAGGTTCTCTTGTAATTCTCATTGCTATGCTTCCGTCTTCAGCTATGAGATTAGGTGCGAGATTTACGGCATTGTCAAGGATAACGGTAGTAGGTTTCTCTGCCAATTCCAGCAAGTCCCATGCCACTTCAGGTACGTTTCTTACATACCGTTGTAGTCTTGCGTCAGAATCAACAAGGCATATAAGGGCTTTAGAGTCTTCTCTATGTTTTATCGCATATACTTTGGCAACGGCTTCAGCGTTAGTTGCATCACAGCCAATACCCCAAACAGTATCGGTAGGGTAGAGGATTACTCCTCCGTTTTTCATTACCTCAACGGCTTTTTTAATATCGTCTTCAGTCTTCATCTTATAAATCTTTTACCTTAATTTAAGGCGTGTGCTATAAATACCTATGTTAAACTTCTATTATTTATAGACCCCACCTTATCTCTCTTAGTCAGATTGCAAATATAAATAAATTAGATTTTATATAGAAATATATTCCCCAAAATCTATTTATTACCATAGAAATAGTAATACCAATATGTATTTCCGTATGTCTTTTGTATTGATGCCTTGCGCTCTTCAGAGCTTTTTGCTTCTCTCAGGATAGTCTGCATATCGGTATAGTCTGCCTCCATAATATCATTATGATATGTTATTATGGGATTTGAGCGTACATGATTATACAGGACAAGGGCTTCTTTATAGTGCTTTGCAAGTTCCTTAATGTTCTTATCTTTTGCAATCTCTTTAGCAAAGCCATCGATGTTCCTATCCATAAGATATGCGCATAGCAAGTAATCTCTTAGAGGCTTCTTGGCATACCCGTGTTTCTGCATCCATAATAGGTAATCCATAGGCTTAAGCCTTTGTTTTAAGATCCTTGCCACATGGTTGTATATGTCTCCCTCGCTAATTATCATACACTTAGTATATATGCCGTCGGGAAGCAGAGCGTCAGATTTGCCACAGACAGGATATTCAAAAAGTTTCTCGCCAAGTAGTCCTTTCTTTGACAATGCGTATGCTCTAAGCATGGTGGTAGTAGAGTCGGTATCCTTAACCCCTGATTTTACGTTTAATGCTCCGTCTATATCTCCTTGGGCAATCATATTCTCAATCTTTATTCTCTTATGGAATATTCGATTGGTGTTTGCTGTTGAGCCGACAAAAATTATAATAAAGAATAATATAATAAGGTTCTCCCAAATGGAACGGAATATGGATTTCTTGTTGCGTGCGTCAGTGTTTACAGTATTGCATGTGGATAGATAAGTTATTCCTCCATATATGATAAGCATCAGAGGCGCCAACCATATCCATTTGCCGAAGCTATATCCTTGGTCAATATTAGGGCTTACGTCGGTAAGAATAGCGAGGAGTAATGCTGACGGGAAATATGTTAGGGCTGGTTTAATGCTTCTTTTTGTTACGGCGTCATATCCGTATTGCAACAGAAGTGCCAATACTGTTAATATTATTGCACCTATTAGTCTGTTGTATCTTGTTATGCCGTTTGACAAGATATGCTGTTCCATCGTCAGAAGGTCTGACTGATAGAAAAACAGATATACGAATGTGAAAACGCAAAAGACAATGCCACATACAATGTTAGCCATTGTTGCGTCATTGTCTCTTGGTGTTAATGTCTTATGTGTCATTTTAATTCTTCTTCAATACTACGGCAGAGCGTGCTGGAATATATAGCTTCAGCCATTCTTTATGCTGATCAACATACAGTTGGTCATAGTTGGTGAGATGGGTAATGGTATCATCCGTAAGTCCAAATCCTCCAAATTCCTTTGCATCAGTATTCAGCACGACATCGTATGAACCTGTTGGCACAAGGAAACCGTAGTCTGTAAATGAGCGTGTAGGATTGAAGTTGAAGACAAATACCAAATCGCCTCTCATGTATGCCAATATTTGGTCGTCGTCATTATGCCAAATCTCCTGAACTTTAGTATTTTGGAAGTTCTTTATTGACTTCATTACCTCGAGCATCTTCTTGTCGAAGTCGCCAAGATATTTATAGTCGAGTTCCTCATTGTCTACCAAATTCCATTGTCTGCGTGCATATTTGTGGCTCCAACCATTGCCTTCTCTCGGGAAATCTATCCATTCGGGGTGTCCGAACTCGTTGCCCATGAAGTTGAGGTATCCGCCATTTATC
>CAVKAH010000162.1:0-4484 GCA_963654095.1 Oscillospiraceae bacterium | reverse complement strand
TGTTACCTATATCTTTTTGATACGTTATCCTATACTATTTTACCTGAAAAGTGGGGGCTTTTTATTAAAAAAACGGGCTTATATGCCCCCAAAAACGACAAAATTCAGCTCTCCTCCCTATGATAGATTAGTGACAGATAGATGACAGATATTGTAAGCACTTAACAATATAACATCCTTATATACAATCACTTATGTCGTCTGCTGACAGAATGATAGATAAAACAAAAAAATAATATAAAGAATAAAGGTAGAGATGGAAGCACATTATAATATATGTTCCGTCTCTACCTTTTTTTGTATAGCTAATGTCTATTGTTATTTCTCTTTAGCAATGCGCTCTTTAATAGCTTTGCTATCCTCTTCATATCCTGGTTTGTCAAGTAAGGCAAACATATTCTTCTTGTAGGCTTCTACGCCAGGCTGGTTAAATGGGTTGACATCAAGGAGTAGTCCGCTGATACCGCAAGCTTTCTCAAAGAAATAGATAAGCTGTCCGATATAATATTCGTTAAGTTCTGGTACGCTGATGTGGATATTAGGCACACCACCATCTACGTGAGCCAAGCGAGTGCCAAGTTCTGCCATCTTGTTAACCTCGTCAACACGTTTGCCTGCAAGGAAGTTAAGACCATCGAGGTTGTCTTCATCGTTAGGGAAAAGCAATTCTTTGTTAGGCTTCTCAATGCTGATAACCGTTTCGTATATCGTGCGTTCACCCTGCTGAATCCACTGTCCCATAGAGTGAAGGTCTGTAGTAAAGTCGCAAGATGCAGGGAAAATACCCTTTCCGTCTTTACCTTCGCTCTCTCCGTAGAGCTGCTTCCACCATTCAGAGAAGAAGTGTAGCTTAGGTTGGAAGTTAACCATAATCTCTATTTTCTTGCCAGCTTCAGCATATAATCCGTTTCTTACTGCGGCATATTGTGCAGCTGGGTTCTCGTCGAAAGGTACGTTTATGTCGCAAGCCTTTTCCATTACGGCAGCACCTTCAACAAGTTTCTTAATATCAAAGCCTGCACATGCTATAGGCAACAATCCTACAGGAGTAAGTACAGAGAAGCGTCCACCCACATTATCTGGTATAACGAAAGTCTTGTAACCCTCTTTATCGGCAGCAGCACGTGCAGCTCCCTTTGTGGCATCAGTAATAGCAACGATAACTTTCTTTGCTTCCTCTTTGCCTCGCTGGCTTTCGCATTGCTTCTTTAGCAGGCGGAATGTAAGGGCTGTTTCAGTTGTTGTTCCCGACTTAGAGATATTTATTACACCAAATTTCTTATCTTTAAGATATGCTGTCAGCTCAGTCAGATAGTCCTCACCTATATTATTTCCTGCAAAGAGGATAGTAGGATTATTCTTGTCGTTTACGAGCCATGCAAAAGAATTGCTAAGAGCTTCAATCACAGCTCTTGCTCCAAGATAGCTGCCACCTATACCTGCCACAACGATAGCCTCGCAGTTGGCACGCAAAGTATTAGCGCAGTCTTGCAGTTCGTTAAGGAATTCCTCTGAGATAGATGTAGGCAAGTGCAACCATCCGAGGAAGTCGTTACCAGGGCATGAACCATTTTCGAGAGCCTTTTGCGCTTCTGCAACCTTAGGCTCAAATTCTTTTACTGCGCCATCCTTTAGGAATTGTGACGCTTTAGCGATGTTTAGTTTGATATTTTCCATATTATTTTGTTGTTTTTATGGTTAATTTTCTTGTGCTATAGTAAGACTATGAGTGCTTGGCGAACCATGAGTGCGAAAGAACGGATGGCTTCGAAAGTACTTGTAGTATAGTATTATTATCTGAAAGAGTCGGTTAGTAACTTTATTTCAATTTGTGGACTTATGCGTTCATATAGTATGTTGTACACAGCATCAAGTATAGGCATATTAACGTGCATGTGTCTATTTATTTCCTTCATACACTTAGTGCCAAAATAACCTTCGGCAATCATTTCCATCTCAATCTGTGCACTCTTCACGCTATATCCTTTTCCTATCATAGTGCCGAAAGTGCGGTTCCTTGAGAAATTGCTGTATCCCGTTACGAGTAAGTCGCCCAGGTATACTGAGTCGTAAACGTTGCGCTCTATAGGGTGTACGGCAGTAAGGAAGCGCGACATTTCCTGCACAGCGTTGGATATTAGCACCGCTTGAAAGTTATCGCCAAATTTAAGTCCGCTGCATATTCCCGATGCAATGGCATAGACATTCTTGAGAACCGATGAATATTCGATACCTATGACATCAGAACTTATCTTTGTTTTGATGAAATCATTAACGAGTACATCGGCGAAAGCTTGTGCTTTCTCCTTGTCGGAGCAGCCCACGGTGAGGTATGACAACCTTTCGAGAGCCACCTCTTCGGCATGCGAAGGTCCGCCCAGACAAGCAAGGTTTGCTTCTGGCACATCGTATACCTGTGTGAAATATTCCGAGCAAGCAAGGTTCTCATCCGGCACGATACCTTTGATTGCCGTTATGATATACTTGTTGCTGATATTTGTTTTTAGTTTCTTCAGATTATTCTTAAGGTAAGGCGACGGCGTTACGAAGACGAGCGTGTCGTAGTTCTGTACTATCTTGTTAATATCAGAGGAGAAGAAGATCTCATCCGTATTAAATCGCACACTCATCAGATAGGAGGGGTTGTGTCCAAGTCGCTTGAAATCTTCAATACGGTCGTCCCTTCTTATGTACCACCCGATGTGGTGAGTTTTCCCTACAATTATCTTAGCGATGGCGGTAGCCCAGCTACCGCCTCCAATAATCGCTATTTTACCGCAGTTAAACACCTTATATATAATAATATGTTTAGTTATCTATCGCAAAAGCCTTACGCTTTAGCCTTGTCAATCCAGTTTTGCACTTCATCCACAGAAGGTTTCTCGTAGCCAAGCTTATACTTCTTGTTTATTTCGCCAATCTTCTGTTGCAATCCTTGTGCTTTCTCCTCCTTGATATCAGAGATTAGGTTGAAGCCAGCCTTACGCAATACGTAAGCCCAATCCTCAGGTACGCCAATTTCAGCCCATTCTTTGATAGAGCTTTGTGGCATCTTTTTCTCTGGTTTCATCTGTGGGAAGAGCAATACTTCCTGAATATAAGTCTTGCCAGTCATAAGCATAGTCAGACGGTCGATACCTATTCCGATACCAGAAGTCGGTGGCATACCATACTGTAGGGCACGGAGGAAATCCTGATCTATTATCATTGCCTCGTCGTCGCCCTTATCGGCAAGCTTCATTTGTTCTACGAAACGCTCTTCCTGATCGATAGGGTCGTTAAGCTCAGAGTATGCGTTTGCAAGCTCCTTACCATTAACCATCAACTCGAAACGTTCTGTTAATCCTGGCTTAGAGCGGTGCATCTTTGTCAATGGCGACATCTCTACAGGATAGTCGGTGATAAATGTAGGCTGTATGAAAGTACCCTCGCAGAACTCTCCAAATAGTTCGTCGATAAGCTTACCTTTACCCATTGTCTCGTCGACATCCATACCTTTCTCCTTGCAGAAGTTACGTATTTCTTCCTCAGTCTTGCCGTTGCAGTCGAAACCAGTTTTCTCCTTGATAGCATCGAGTATAGGTAGACGTCGATATGGAGCCTTGAAACTTACGATGTTTCCGTTTATCTCACGCTCAGGTTTACCATTGACAGCGATACAGATAGTCTCGAGCAATTTTTCTGTAAACGACATCATCCAATTGTAATCTTTATACTGAACGTAAAGCTCCATACACGTGAACTCAGGGTTATGGTTACGATCCATACCTTCGTTACGGAAGTTCTTTCCCATCTCGTAAACGCCTTCGAAACCGCCCACGATTAGTCTTTTCAAATAAAGCTCCGTAGCGATACGCATATACATGTCTTGGTCAAGAGCATTGAAATGCGTGATAAACGGACGTGCAGAAGCACCGCCAGCTATACTCTGCAGAGTAGGAGTCTCTACTTCGGTATATCCAGCATCGTCAAGGAACTTACGGAGTGTGCGTATTACAGTGGCACGCTGTAGGAACGTTTCTTTTATTCCGTCGTTTACCACGAGGTCAACATAGCGTTGACGATAACGCAACTCTGGATCATCAAACTTATCGTATGCCACACCGTCTTTGTACTTTACGATAGGCAGTGGCTTCAAGCTCTTAGAAAGCAAAGTAAGCTCTTTTGCATGAACAGAAATCTCGCCAGTTTGTGTGCGGAATACGAAGCCTTTCACTCCGATAAAGTCGCCTATGTCGAGAAGTTTCTTGAAAACAGTATTGTAAAGGTCTTTATTCTCGTCAGGACAAATCTCATCTCGAGCGATATATACCTGTATTCTTCCCTTAGAGTCCTGCAATTCTGCAAAGCTTGCCTTACCCATAATGCGACGTCCCATCATACGTCCAGCAATGACAACCTGACGTGGCTCGTCTTCATCCTTAAATTCAGCCTTGATATCAGTACTGAATGCATCTGTTGGGAACTCTGCTGCAGGGTATGGA
>CAVKAH010000161.1:0-4534 GCA_963654095.1 Oscillospiraceae bacterium | reverse complement strand
ATATTAATTAATTCTTTCGTTATGCCAAATTTGCATTGATGGCATTCAATATGCGCATCTTTAGCTCCTTTTTCTCCTCTTGCGATAGAGTGGGGATGCTTCCAAATTCTTTATTGTAGAATATGTCTTTCTTTGCGTAATCTGTGTATTTGTCAGTCATTTCTTATGAGTCTTTTTAATTGAAGCAGTATTTGTTGATTTCAATTATATGACGCTATGCTCTGACTGTTGTACTCAAAGAATGTATTAATTTTTTGTTGCCATCTCTCTAAGTCGGCTCATGCTGCGGTGCATAAGGTTGCGAACAGACTGATAATTGATACCCATAATCTGGCAAATATCATCATATTTGCGCTGTTCTATATAATAAAGGTGTATTATCTGCTGTTGACGGGGAGACAGATTGCTGATGTATTGCGTCATGGCAACAAACTTTTTCTTTTCTTCTTCAAAGCGTTCCATATCGTATTCTTCAGCATTGTTGTTCAGAGAGTGTATGTTGGAGTCGGAAATCTCATCGTCGCACAGGTGGGTCAGACGGCGGAATTCGTCATTGATGCGGTTGCGTAGTGAGACGTAAAGATATGACTCTATATTTGAAACCTTATCAAGTTCTTTCCCCTTGTTGAATAGTTTTACAAATACATCTTGTATGCAATCTTTTATAAGTTCACGATCAGATGTAAATCGGGTGCCGAACATGAATAGATTGTCGATGTTATTGTCGTAAAGTTGAGATAAGTTAACCATAGATTGTTTGATAATACTGCTTGCTAAGACTCCCTCTCGCATTGTGCGTTTGGGATTGTGTTTTATAGTTTTCCATTGCAAAGATAATAAAAAGTGTGATAGAATTGCCCTAAATCAAGTGGAAATTATTGGTAAAATCAGTTATTTAAATAAAAAAAACAGGTATCACGTGTAAAAGTGATACCTATTTGTCATTTATTAAAGTTATTGTTCTCAAAAATTAAAGTTATTGCTTGTCTCTTGCGTGGATATAGCTTAATGATGCTCAGCCTATATGTTAGTGGGCGTTACAATATACTTTATTGTGCATAAGTCTATACCTCACATGCGCTACAACTTTTCAAACCAATACACCTGTTCGCTTTTTGCGTTATTGAGAGTATGGGAATTGGTGATAGAGGCTTTCTTTTCGATAAGCTTCATCGTACCGTCGGTCTTGTTTATGCTATATATATTGTATTTGCCAGTGGGCATATCGAGGTTTTGCGCTTTGTCGCTGTGGGTGTATATGACGTAGCCAACTTCGGGATTTCCCAAGATGTCGCATGAGCCTTCTGCTTCATTGCTTGTTACGACAGACATCTTTGCTGCATCTCTGAGGAACTTCTCGTTTGTTACAGGTATATTGGGAAGTGAGCCTCCAGCCATAAGTATTGCCCAACCGTATGTAGGATACTGTTGTGAGAAGAACGTTACGGCTTTTTGCGGATATAGCTTTTTGTATTTGCTAACGGCTTTATAGGCTTCTGCATATCCTGTCTTGCCCACCTTCATCTTGCGCATAAACTGGCGTGGAGCCAGGTTCTTTCCTGCAGGAGGTGCCCATACGCCAGATGTGTTGTAGTGCCAATAGCGTATGTCGATGATGTCTACAATCTTTGAAAGTTCAGGGTCGGCAAGGATAGAGTCTTGTGCATCCTTTGTACAACTTAGGGCTATCATAGGATGTTTACCCGTTTCTTTCTCCCATTCTGCTATGGTTTCAAGCCAGAAGCGTGTGAAGTGGAGTGGACCAGTGTATTCTTCGCTGATAAGCTGTACTACATTGTCGTTGTCTTTCAGTTGGTCAAGACACATGCGGATGTATCCTTTGTGGAGAGGACGAAGTGAGGGATCGTTCTCGTTGTAGAACTGTTCTGCCATGAAAACACGCTTGTCGCCAGCAAAGGGGACAGGCTCTGGGAAGCTCGTATTATTAATATTGTTTACAGGTCGCCATGGGGCATCCACCCAATGTGCACCTGCTTCAATGATGTTATGCTGGAAATAGTTTTGATTAAATAGTAGGATACCATTCTGTGCACCTACCTTTGCAAATTCTCGCTCACGTTGCCAATACCATTCATTCGGCTTCGTAAGGTCGTATTTGCTTAGTCCGTCCCAGCCTTTGCCTTGTCCGCTGCGTGCGAAAGCCTGCTCGTAGAAAGGCGCACTCACCTCTCCGTCGGCACGTTTAACCCTCTCGTGGTCGATACGACGTAGGTCGTACCATAGGCCATAGTGGTTGTCAAGCATGCAGTAACCATTATTCTTTAAGTACACAACCACGGAGTCGGTGCGGTCTGTCCATCCAGTTCCCTCTCTACCAGGAACGAAGCGAGTTATTGCAGGCTTGGCTCCTTTATTTATAAAATTGTCTTTTGTTCTTCCGTTCCACCATGGTATAGCATAGCGGTTGCCTACGATTAGTTTGCCGTCGAAGGTAATATGTCCGTCGGTAATGCCAAACTTGCCGTTTACTTTTTCTGTAAGTTTTTCGTCTGTTGCCTTGATTTTGATGTTGTCAATGTCCTTAAGTCCGTTAGCCGAAAGACTGGCTGTATATGGTATGGAGTCCATCCACATCTCTATTGTAACACGGGGTGTCGTAACGGATTCCATGGCAAGCTTTTGTGCAACTTCAATGGTGGGGCTGCTTGATGCCGTTATATTCCTATTATATATATATCCGTTGTTTGCCTTGTCGCCAATGCGTTGTTGCAGTTGGGCATAGAACAAGCTGCGTGGAGTAGTGGCATCGTTGCTTCCCGTCCATTCGCCATTGCCCGTCATAGTACCCCAACAGGCGTTCGCACTACAGCGGTTATCCTCGTCGGGTGAATAGCAGAAGAGGGTAGAGGCGGTACATTGCCAGAACATACTATTGGCTGTGTTCCATCCAGTTCCCATCTGCCAGTTTTCAAGGTTACGGAACGAGAGGTCGTTACCTTCAATATTTACGATGTCGAAAAGTATGCCTGGTGCCCATGAACCAATACTGCCACTAAAGCTTAGGGCATTTTCGCCGTCGCACTGAACGAAGGCATTTGGACCGGCAGCGCAATAGTCGGCAGCAAAATCATGGTAGCCGTCTTTTGATACGCAGCGTTGAAACAGGTTCTGTTCTCCCCTTGTAAGGAACACTCTTCTGCGCCATCCGCCAACCTCAGATATGGGTTCGCTTGCCACGCAGTCCTCCACGGTGATGCGTCTTGTCTGCTTTTGCAAATTAACGGCACTACCAGCAAAATGCTTAAAATCAGTGCGACGCACCCAACAGTCGCTTGCATTGTTTATCCAAACGCCGTCCCAACAGTGGTCTTCGTCTTTAGTGTTCCAGTCGTTATGTACAGATACAAGCGTCATGTTCTCCACTCCACATTCTGTTATCTCGCCCTTATTAAACGACGTGATTACCATTGCGTTGCCATATTTCTGGTCAATGGTCATCGTGAGAGGAGCATCAAGAGTTACGCTGTTGCCTTCCACCTTTGTTATAGTCCTATTCCAAAGCATGTCAATGTCTGATGGTTTCCACCCTGTATAGTCAAGTCCGCCACCAAAATCATTGCACTTCAGCGACTCTATCCACTCTTTTGTTGAGGGGCGTAGTATCATAATCTTGTCTCCAGCTTTCATTTTTGCTGCAGAAGATAGCATGATTTTGCAGCTTCCAGCCTTAATCTTTTGGTCTGTAATTTTTATGGTGTCGCCTTTTGTCATATTGCTTTTGCCCTCGATATAAACAAGAGCTCCACGGTCGAAGCCACGCTTAATGAGGCGTGTCTTGGCTTTGCCCATTCCTCTTAATACGACACCAGAAGTAGAAATTCTAAGAGGTTTGTCAAGATAAAATATTCCTTCGCCGATGAGAACCGTTCCGCGGTGCCCGTTCTTATCGGGTTTCATAGAAGAAACATAATCTATCGCTTTCTGTAATCTTATACTGCAGTCGCCGTTGTTACTCTTTACGGTAACAACATTTCTGACATTAGGGATGCTTTGCTCAGAGGCATGGTATCCGCAAGTGGAGTAGTCCATCGGTATATATACCTCTTTTTTCTTTCCTCCAGCCCATGTTGCGGTGCAAAGAGATAATGCAAGCGACATGAGTACAATCTTTTTGTTGTTCATATATCGTAATATCTTTGTTTATCAAAGGGTTATTATAGACTTGTTTGTTTACTTGTGCTAAGTTAGCTAATTTATTCTTTATAGCAAAAAAATAAATGGCACGTCTAAAAAAAGACGTACCATTTATTAAAATGTAATGTTTATGATATTTCAATAATTACTCTGCAAGAGGGTCGAAAGTACCATTTGCACCACCGTGATTTGTATCCGCCCAACCAATAGTCTGTAGGAGGCGTGAGTCGTTACGTGTGGCTGCACCACTTGAAAGACCAAGGAAGTAATACTTTGCAAAGAAGTGTACAGTGAGGTCTACATGGTTTTGGTCGCGACCATCACCCTTGCTGTCTTTTCTTACAAGGTTCTCTGAATACCAGTTCTTCAGTACTTCCTG
>CAVKAH010000160.1:0-4560 GCA_963654095.1 Oscillospiraceae bacterium | reverse complement strand
GCCTGAAAACAAAGACAAATCGAGACGGAACATTGTGCATATCAACAAAAAACACAAATTCATTGAATTTTTACGTTACATTACTTGATTATACAAAGCGATTTTGTAACTTTGCACCCAAATATATATTTTTATAAGACATACAAAAATAACAAAATGGCTGGAACAAAACAAATCAAGACAGCATTGGTATCTGTCTTCCACAAAGACGGATTGGACGAATTGCTCGCCAAACTGCATGAAGAAGGTGTGAAGTTTCTCTCTACGGGAGGTACGCAGAAGTTTATTGAATCTCTCGGATATGAGTGTCAGGCAGTAGAAGACGTAACGACATATCCTTCTATCCTTGGTGGACGTGTTAAGACTCTTCACCCAAAAGTCTTTGGTGGAATATTGGCACGCCGCGACAATGAGGGCGACCGTGAGCAGATGAAACAATATGAGATACCAGAAATTGACTTGGTTATCGTGGATTTATATCCTTTCGAGGACACTGTGGCAAGCGGTGCTTCAGAAGCTGACATCATAGAAAAGATAGACATCGGTGGCATCTCACTTATCCGTGCAGGAGCAAAGAATTTCAAAGATGTTGTTATCGTACCGAGCAAAGCAGAATATGATGTACTGCTTGACATCTTGAAGAAGAAGGGAGCACAGACTGACATTGAAGACCGCCGTATGTTCGCAACACGTGCCTTTGGTGTGAGCAGCCATTATGATACAGCCATCCACGCATGGTTTGAGAAATAAATATAACTTTATACAATAAAAAAGGATTATGGGATTCTTTTCTTTTATTCAAGAAATAGCAATGGACCTTGGTACGGCAAATACTATCATCATCAGTGATGATAAGATTGTAGTTGACGAACCTTCGGTTGTGGCTCTCGACCGCAGAACAGATAAGATGATTGCTGTTGGCGAGAAAGCCAAGATGATGTATGAGAAAACTCACGACAACATACGTACTATCCGTCCACTCCGCGATGGAGTGATTGCCGACTTTACGGCTTGCGAGCAGATGATGAGGGGTTTGATAAAGATGGTTCACACTGGGAGTCGTCTTTTCTCGCCATCCCTACGCATGGTGATTGGTGTTCCTTCTGGCTCTACAGAAGTTGAACTTCGTGCCGTACGCGACTCTGCCGAGCATGCAGATGGTCGCGACGTTTACCTTATCTTTGAACCTATGGCAGCAGCTATCGGTATAGGTATTGACGTAGAGGCACCAGAGGGAAATATGATTGTAGATATTGGTGGCGGAAGCACCGAGATTGCTGTAATATCTCTTGGCGGAATTGTTTCAAATAACTCTATCCGTACTGCAGGTGATGACTTGACTGCAGACATTCAAGACTATATGAGTCGTCAGCACAATGTAAAAGTCAGCGAGAGAATGGCTGAGCGCATAAAGATTCATGTAGGTTCTGCCCTTACAGACTTAGGCGAAGAAGCCCCAGAAGACTATATTGTACACGGTCCAAACCGTATAACAGCATTGCCTATGGAGGTACCTGTATGCTATCAGGAAATAGCCCACTGCATAGATAAGACTGTAGCAAAGATAGAGAATGCAGTATTGTCAGCATTGGAGAACACACCACCAGAGCTTTACGCAGATATAGTAAAGAACGGTATTTACTTGACAGGTGGTGGTGCTTTACTCCGCGGACTCGACAAGCGTCTCACAGACAAGATAAACATCAAGTTCCACATTGCTGAAGACCCATTGCACAGCGTGGCAAAGGGAGCAGGCATAGCATTGAAGAATGTTGACCGCTTCTCATTCCTTATGAGATAACACATTCTTTTGGGAACATAACGTATACAGACAATAAACACCTAGAAGCATCGTCGCCACATATCATGTTGGAAGGCGGTGCTTCTATATTCGAAGCCAAGCCATACATTACATATATACATATACCCTTAAAAGTTAATGCGCAATTTATTAGCCTTTCTGGCGAAATACAACCATTGGTTTGTATTTATACTCCTAGAAGTAATTAGCTTTGTATTGCTGTTCAGATTCAACAGTTTCCAAGGCAGCGTATTCTTTTCCTCAGCAAATGCCATCGTAGGAAAGGTTTACGAATACCAGTCAGCCGTAACAACATTCTTCAGTATGTCGCAAAATAACAAGCGGTTAAGCGAACGTAATCTACTGCTTGAACAGGAGGTAAGGGTACTCTCACAACACATAGCCAAGAGCAAAGGCGACTCTCTCGTTCTGAATGAATATCAGAAACAGGTACTTACAGGCTTCCGTTTAATACCAGCAAAAGTTATTTCAAACTCTTTAGACAAAGAGAACAACCTCATAACCCTCGACAAAGGAAAAGCTGATGGTATACAAGAGGATATGGGAGTGGCTTGCGGAATGGGAGTAGTGGGTGTTGTATATATGGCTTCAGACCACTACTCTATCGTTATCCCAATAATAAATAAGAATTCTAACATTAGCGTAACGATAAAGAAAAGAGGATACTTTGGCATTCTCCATTGGAAAGGTGGTCCATCAGACATTGCGTATATTGACGACGTACCACGCCATGCACGATTTGCGTTGGGTGATTACGTAGTTACCAACGGATACTCTTCTATCTTTCCTCCAGGCATAATGGTAGGAAAAATCCTGCACGTTTTTAATTCATCAGACGGATTATCATATAGAGTACAACTAAGATTAAGCACAGATTTCGGCAACCTGCGCCATGTTTGTGTGATAGACAACTCTATGCTAAAGGATAAAGCCACGCTGATAAAAGCTGCCCAAGACTCACTGAAGCCAAGAGATGACAACAAATAAAAGATATACAACATAGAAGAAAGTTCATAATGAGTATAGATATTTTCAAACGATTACTATTGTTCGTGATATTGGTATTGGCTCAGGTGCTTGTACTCAATCACATTCATCTCTTGGGATGTGCCATACCTTTACTATATATATATTTCGTGCTAAGCATAAACAGATATTTTCCAAAGTGGGCAACTCTGCTATGGAGCTTTGCATTAGGACTTAGTGTAGACACGTTCTCAAACACTCCCGGATTAGCAGCTGCATCACTCACATTAGTGGCTTTAATTCAGCCATACCTATTAGAGCTGTTTATCGCACACGACAATCAAGATGACGTAAAACCATCTTTTAGAACTCTCGGACCGGGAAAATACATATCATATATATCCATTTGTGTATTAATTTTCTGCTCAATGTTCTTCACTCTGGAAGCTTTCAATTTCTTCAACTGGCTTCAATGGATATCAAACATTATCGGAAGCACATTGATTACTATAGTTTTCATTGTCGTAATCGAAAACATTAGAAGAAACTAACATAGTCCGGTTATTTAAAAAGGAACAGAATGAGCAAGGATTTCGGATTAGAGAACAGACGATATGTTATTGGCGGTGCAGCTCTTGTTATCATCATAACCTACATAATACGGTTGTTCACTCTTCAGATAATGAGTGAAGACTACAAGAAAAATGCCGATAGTAATGCTTTTCTCAAGAAGATAGAATACCCTGCACGTGGAGCTATTAAAGACCGCCACGGCAAACTCCTTGTTTATAACCAGCATGCGTATGACATAATGGTTATAATGAACGAAGAGCGCGGTAGACTTGACACAGCTGCCTTTTGCCAAACTCTCGGCATAACAAAGGAGTTTTTGGTTAAAAGGATGAACGATATCAAAGACAGATCTAAGAATCCCGGCTATTCAAGATTTACGCAGCAACTCTTTATGAGTCAGCTAACAACCGATGAGTTCAGTGTTTTTCAGGAAAAGATATACCGTTTTCCCGGTTTCTACGTACAGAAAAGAAGTATTCGGCAATACATATACCCTTATGCAGCCCACGTTCTCGGTGATATAAGTGAGGTGTCGGAGTCGGACATTGAAGACGATAGCTACTATCAACCCGGCGACTACATCGGAAAACTTGGTATTGAGAAATATTACGAAAAGGAGCTTAGAGGAACAAAAGGTATACATATCCTGCTGCGAGATGCCCACGGAAGGATACAAGGCAGTTATCAGAACGGACGTCTTGACACTAAGCCAATACCCGGGAAAGACCTCACTCTTGGCATAGATATCAAGCTTCAGGCTTTGGGAGAACGACTGATGCAAGGAAAGATTGGTAGTATCGTGGCTATTGAACCCTCCACTGGAGAAGTGCTTGCCATGGTATCATCGCCCAATTATGACCCACGATTGATGACGGGAAGACAGAGGGGAAAGATGCATAAGCACTTGATGCAAGACCCTTATCGCCCTTTGCTGAACCGCTCGATAATGGGACAATATCCACCAGGGTCTACATTCAAAACATCACAAGGTCTGACTTTTCTGTCGGAGGGAATAATATCGCCATCGACAGCATTCCCTTGTCATCACGGCTTCAGCTATAGAGGACTGCATGTAGGATGCCACGGACACTCGTCGCCGATAAGTCTCATACCAGCCCTAGGTACGTCTTGCAATGGTTATTTCTGCTGGGGACTGTATTATATGATAGGTAATAGGAAGAAATACAAGAGTGTTCAGG
>CAVKAH010000159.1:0-4565 GCA_963654095.1 Oscillospiraceae bacterium | reverse complement strand
GTATATTCCATGCCAGTATTATAGAATTTCACCTTATCTCCTTTCCTTATTATACCATTTTCTATCTTGAAATAGGCAATGATACCACGGAATGGATTAAAGACAGAGTCAAAGATAAGTGCTTGCAAAGGAGCATTTACATCGCCAGTAGGATGTGGTATACGCTCTATTACAGCTTTTAGAACATCAGGCACACCTTCGCCAGTCTTACCAGAAGCACGCAGTATATCACTACGTTCACAACCAATTAAGTCGATTATTTCATCTTCAACTTCATCAGGCATAGCAGAAGGCATATCTATCTTGTTAATCACGGGAATTATTTCCAAGTCGTGATCTATAGCCATATATAGATTGCTTATCGTCTGAGCTTGAACACCCTGTGTAGCATCAACAACAAGAAGTGCACCCTCACAAGCGGCGATACTTCTTGATACCTCGTATGAAAAGTCAACATGTCCTGGAGTATCAATAAGGTTAAGAACATATTTTTCTCCATTATATTCATACTCCATTTGTATAGCATGACTTTTGATAGTGATACCTCTTTCCTTCTCCAGATCCATATCATCAAGCATCTGTCCCTCTACTATTTTTATAGTATTGGTATACTCCAAAAGCCTGTCGGCAAGTGTTGATTTTCCATGATCAATATGTGCGATGATACAAAAGTTTCTGATGTTCTTCATTTATGTTGTATGCTTTTTCTTTCTAATTATAAATTTATAACCTACATTTATATGCTAAGATAATGCAAATATACAATATTTATTTTGATATACCCATATAAAAAAACAAAAAAATCCGAGTAGCAATTCATAACCACTCGGATTTATCTGTTTATTCTGTACTCGGATTATTCCTTTCCTTCTTTTATTTTTGCCACGTATGCATCAATTACTGCAACTGCAGTTACGTTTACGATATCTCTTACCGAGCTTTCGAAGTCTGTAAAGTGTATCGGTTTGTTTAGTCCCATCTGTATCGGACCTATAATTTCTGCATCGCCGTCTAAGCCTTGAAGCAGCTTGTAAGCAGCATTAGCACTACTTAGATTTGGGAATACAAGAGTGTTTACATCTTTACCTTTAAGTCGTGAGAAAGGATATTTAGTATCTCGGAGTGTCTTGTTAAGCGCAAAGTTTATTTGCATCTCTCCGTCTATGGCAAGATCAGGATATTCTTTTTGCATCTCAGCTACGGCTTCATGCACTTTCTGCGGACTGCCACAATCGTCAGTACCGAAGTTAGAATAACTTATCATAGCTATATTTGGTTCTTCGTTGAAGAATCTTGCAGCAGAAGCACTGAGTTTTGCAATATCGACAAGAGTATCTTTATCTGGATGTCGGTTTATCAGAGTATCTGCAATATAGTATACTCCCTTCTTTGTATTCAGTATGTGCATCGTACCGAAGTGATTATAACCTGGTTGTATACCTATCACTTCCTTTGCCACCTTTATAGTGTTTGAATACTTTGTGTATAGACCTGTAATAAAGGCATCTGCCTCACCTGTCTCTACCATCATCATTCCGAAGTAGTTGCGTTCAAACATCTTGTCGTTGGCTTCTTCGAATGTATAACCTTGGCGTTGACGCTTCTCTGTCATTATTCTTGCATAGCGTTCACGTCTTTCGCTTTGATTGTCATGGCGTAGGTTTACGATTTCTATGCCGTCAAGACTTAGATCGAGTTCTTTAGCAAGTTTTTTTATCCTCTCATCATTACCCAAAAGTATTGGATAACAGATACCTTCGGCTTTTGCTTGAACAGCTGCTTTAAGCATTGAAGGATGCAGTCCTTCTGCAAAAACAACCTTCTGCGGATGTTTCCTTGCGGTATCATATAGTTTCTGGGTGAGCTTTGTTTCTTGTCCGAGCATCTCGCGCAATCTGTTCTTGTAGGCAGTCCAATCTGTTATCGTTGTACGTGCCACTCCGCTCTCTATAGCAGCCTTAGCTACAGCAGCCGACACCTCTGTTATCAAACGTGGGTCTACAGGTTTCGGAATGAAATACAAAGGTCCGAATGTAAGGTTGTTAACATGATAAACGTCATTAACCACATCAGGCACTGGTTGCTTGGCAAGGTCGGCAATGGCATTTACTGCAGCGAGTTTCATCTCTTCGTTTATTGCCGAAGCATGCACATCGAGGGCACCGCGGAAGATATAAGGGAAACCTATAACATTATTAATCTGATTTGGATAGTCGGAGCGTCCTGTACTCATAAGTACATCTGGTCTACTTGCCATAGCATCCTCATAAGATATTTCAGGTACAGGATTAGCAAGGGCAAATACAATTGGCTGGTCTGCCATTGAACGTATCATATCCTGCGTAAGGACATTCCCCTTTGATAGTCCTACAAACACATCAGCACCTTTTATAGCTTCCTCAAGATTGTGAATATCTCTACGGTCTGTAGCAAAGAGTTTTTTCTGTTCTGTAAGGTTCTCTCTATCGCTGGTAATAACACCTTTGGAGTCGAGCATTACGATATTCTCTTTTCTGGCTCCTAATGCCACATACATCTTTGTACATGATATTGCAGCAGCACCTGCTCCGTTTACCACGATTCTAACCTTTGTGATATCTTTGCCGTTTACCTCCAAGGCGTTTTTTAGTCCTGCGGCAGAGATTATTGCCGTGCCATGTTGGTCATCGTGCATTACAGGTATGTCGAGAGTGCGCTTAAGTCTTTCTTCTATATAGAAGCACTGCGGTGCTTTAATATCCTCAAGATTTATTCCACCGAATGTAGGAGCGATCCGCTCTACTGTCTCGCAGAACTTTTCTGGGTCTTTTTCTGTTATCTCTATATCAAAAACATCTATTCCTCCATAGATCTTGAAGAGCAATCCCTTACCCTCCATCACCGGCTTTCCGCTCATCGCACCAATATCACCAAGACCGAGCACTGCTGTTCCGTTGCTTATTACAGCCACAAGGTTTCCTTTGTCGGTGTACTTATATGCATCATCTGGTTTTTCCTGAATTTCAAGACATGGGAAGGCTACTCCTGGAGAATAAGCAAGGCTCAAATCGGTCTGTGTACTATAAGCTTTAGTAGGCTTTACCTCTATCTTTCCAGGGCGCACCCCCTCATGATAGGCCAAAGCGGCTTCTTTTGTTATTTTAACCATAGTTTGTATGTTTTTTAAGTTTTGATTTAATAGATTATTCTTAATACGAAAGTTTTTCCGTATCCCTTGCAAAATTAATAAAAATCAGTTGTAAACAAAGAAAATTCCAAATAAAGTTTGTATATTTGCATTAAATTGTAATAACAATGCATAAGAACAATAACAGCTCTGTAGCATACAGAAACGAATTAAGATACAAGATAATACGCACCGCAATGCCTCTATTTAAGCAAAAGGGTATTAAAGCTGTGCGTATGGACGATATCGCCAATATCTTGTCTATATCAAAGCGCACTCTGTATGAGATTTACGACAATAAAGAAGACCTGTTATTGGAATGTGTTAAGCATGATCATGAAAATATGTCCAAGCGTATTCAAGACTATGCTATGATGGCAGAAAACGAATTGGATATCGTTGTTACATTTTTCCGTATGAAATTCTCCGACTTAGATGTCATTAAGCCTATATTCTTTAAGGACTTAGACAAGTATGACAAGGTCAGGGAGTATCTCCAAAGTTATAATGCCACCCAACAAACCAAGTCTTATGTTTTCCTAAGAAAGTGTATTGAGAACGGTTTCTTTGTTCCAAACATAAAATATGATATTATTCAGGAGTTGTGCGACTCTGTTATGAAGACGGTAATATCTAATGGCATATATAATAAATATACCCTAAAGGAGATTTTCTACAATTTCTTTATCGTATTACTTCGTGGTTTCTGTACAGAAAAGGGACTTACCCTACTCGACCAATATTTAAAGAAATCTGATATTTAGTTTGAACAACTCATAAAGTCATTGCTCATACATGAACATTCATGTCCTTTCTTTTCTACACGAATGTAGTGGAGATGTCCTATGTATGACATTGGGCATCTCAAGGTGTATCTTTAGACATCGTCAGGTATAACCTAAGGATGCCTAAAGTATATTATCGTTTGTGTTTTTCAAGCCAATGATCTATGAGTTGCCGTGCTATTGATAGCTTGTCGGGTATCTCTGGCATATTATCATATCTAAACCAACCTCCAGCATTAAGCTCCGACAGTTGCAGTTTGATATCTCCGCTCTCATATTCAGCATAGAAGCCACACATCAAACCGCAAGGGTATGGCCACGGCTGACTGGCATAATAGCACAGGTTCTTTATCGTAAGACCAGTTTCTTCCATCACTTCCCTTCTAACGGCTTGCTCTAAGGTTTCACCAGTCTCTACAAAGCCTGCAACAAGTCCATAGTAATTGCCTCGAAAATTATTTGCTCTTACCAACAACACCTCGTCGCCTTTTTGTATTAGGACTATCACTGCTGTTGATAACTGTGGCCAAATCTCCTTTCCGCAACACTCACATTTCTTTGAAATATCTGTGTGCATCTTCATCTTCCCTCCACAAACTCCACAATAACGAGTT
>CAVKAH010000158.1:0-4581 GCA_963654095.1 Oscillospiraceae bacterium | reverse complement strand
GCGCAAGAAACATACGAAAATGCGAAACTTGCAAATCAAGATTTGAACGGATCTGCACGCTATGTTGGTATGGGTGGAGCAATGGATGCCCTTGGCGCAGACCTTTCAACCATCTCTTCAAACCCTGCAGGAATAGGTCTTTTCCGTCATTCCACGGCTAATGTGTCTTTCGGAATGGTTTCTCAGCAAGATGGAAAGGGCTTTGGAGGAGCAAACAAAACGAATATGAGCTTTGATCAAATCGGTTTCGTTTACTCAAAGAGAACAGGAAGAAACTCATTCCTGAATGTAGCTTTCTGTTATCATAAGAGTAAGAACTTTGATTATATCCTTTCAGCAGCAGGAAGTCTGAATGGCAACTCTTCACAAAACAAATTATCTTACTTGAAGAGTAAACACGAGAATACTGACGAAGGATATTATGTTTTGTCTGGAGATCAGGGAAACTATAGTGGTAACGACAACTCTTTCAATCAAGTTGATTATTTGTATGTTAATTCCTTATTGAAAGTAGATAAAGATAAAGACAATAATGGTTTCGTTAATAGTTATCTCGGTGCAAGTGGATATATATTCGACCGTGCTCATACAGGTTATATAGGGACATACGATTTCAATATTAGCGGGAATATCAACGATAGGGTTTATCTTGGATTAACATTTGGTATTCATGATGTTCATTATAAAGGATATAGCGAATATACGGAATCGTTGCTTGATGCAGAGAATAACGCTATAGGATCAACAACTCTCTCTGATAGCAGGAAGATAACGGGTGCTGGTTTCGACGTTAAGGCTGGTATTATAATTCGTCCTATCGAGGATAGTCCATTCCGTTTCGGTATTTCTGTCGCTACTCCTATATGGTATGACTTAACGACATCAAACTATACTACGATAAATAATAAGAACTTGAAAACTGGTTTTGGTAACTATGACACAGGATATTTTTCAGAATCATACGACTTTAAGTTATATACTCCTTGGAAGTTTGGACTAAGTCTTGGTACTACTGTTGGCAATTATCTTGCAATAGGAGCAGGTTATGAGTTTGCTGATTATGGTTCATTAGACTCAAGAATAAATGATGGGTGGTATTATGATGGTTATTCAAGCAGCAGTTCTGATGATGCTATGAACGACCATACAGGTAATACTCTGAAAGGTGTGAGCACATTTAAACTTGGTTTGGAATATAAACTCGAGGAAAACCTTGCAATCCGTCTTGGATATAACTATGTATCACCAATGTACGAGAAGAACGGATATAAGGATGGTACAATAAACTCACCAGGCTCATATTATAGTTCTGCAACTGACTATACGAATTGGGAGTCAACGAATCGTTTAACCTGTGGTATTGGTTATACTATAAACAAGTTCTCTCTTGATTTGGCATATCAGTATTCGGCACAGAACGGCAAGTTTAATGCCTTTACTAACTACTATGCCGATACCGAGGATACAAAGTGGAAGGAAAATGTTTGTAATGCTGTAAATGTTAGCAACAAACGTCATCAGGTTCTTCTAACACTTGGTTATCATTTCTAAGATTGTTATGACGTGCTTATAGTTAAGCGAAGGTAATATAATTGTATAACACTTTAAGTTTAGAAATAAAAAAGAGCAATATTTCATAGAATGTTAGAACAGTATAATATAATACTTGGAAGTGGAAGTCCACGCCGCAAGGAACTCCTTGCAGGTTTGGACCTCCACTTTGAGGTATTGGTTAGAAAGGGTATTAGTGAAGATTATCCCGACAATCTTAACGCAGAGGACGTAGCTCAGTATATAGCAGAAGAAAAGATGTCTGCTTATACTGATTTGTTGCATGGTAACACTCTTGTCATTACTGCTGACACTGTGGTTATCAGCGACAATGAAATTCTCGGAAAGCCTCAAAGTGAGGATGATGCTAAATGTATGTTGAATAAACTTAGCGGAAAGACGCATCAGGTAACAACGGGAGTTTGTATAGCAACGGCTGAAAAGAAGATAAGTTTTCATGTTACTACAGATGTAACTTTTAAGTCTCTTACAGAAGAAGAGATAGATTTCTATGTAGCTAACTACAAGCCGTTTGATAAGGCTGGTGCTTATGGCATTCAGGAATGGATAGGATACATTGGTGTAACATCTTTAAACGGAAGCTATTTCAATGTTATGGGCTTGCCTGTGCAACGTATATATCAAACACTTAAAGATGAATTCTAAGAGATGAAGGATATTTTAAACGACAAGAAGATTGCCGTGTTATTGTCGGGTGGGGTAGATAGTTCTGTTGTAGTTCACGAACTTGTTAGCCAAGGATTGCATCCCGATTGCTTCTACATAAAGATTGGTCCAGAGGAAAAGGAGGAATGGGACTGTTCTTCGGAAGAAGACTTGGAGATGGCAACCGCTGTGGCTCATAAGTATGGATGTAAACTTCAGGTAATAGACTGCCATAAGGAATATTGGAACGAGGTTACTCGTTATACTATGGAGAAGGTAAAGGCTGGCTTTACTCCAAATCCTGATGTAATGTGCAACAGATTGATAAAGTTTGGTGCTTTCCATGAGAAGATGGGACATAACTATGACCTTATTGCCACTGGACATTATGCTCAAACTGAGATTGATGATGATGGCGAGAAATGGCTCGTTACGAGTCCAGACCCCGTTAAAGACCAGACGGACTTCCTTGCACAGATCTATTCTTGGCAACTGAAGAAAGCTATCTTTCCTATAGGACATTATCAAAAAGATGAAGTAAGGGAGATTGCGGAGCGGGAACATCTTGTTAACGCAAAGCGCAAGGATAGTCAAGGAATATGTTTCCTCGGACAGATAAATTATAACGACTATATTCGCAGGTATCTCGGGGATAAACCTGGTGATGTGATAGAACTGGAAACTGGTAAGAAAATTGGGGAACACCGTGGTTTGTGGTATCATACTATAGGGCAGCGCAAAGGCTTGGGCTTTGGTGGAGGCCCTTGGTTCGTTGTGAAAAAGGATGTAAAAGACAATGTGCTTTATGTAAGTCATGGATATGACCCTCAAACTGCATACAAGAAAGATTTCCCTATCGTTGATTTCCACTTTCTCACAAAGGAGGTCGATATGAATAACGTAACGTTTAAGATACGACATACTCCAGAGTATCATCCTGCAACAATAGAAAAGATAGACGACCGCCATTACATTATTCATGCTAAAGAGCCGATACACGGAGTGGCTCCAGGGCAGTTCTGTGTGGTGTACGATGAGAACCATCATCGTTGTTATGGAAGTGGTGAGATAAGTATTTAAAGAAAATTATTAGAATATGTATAAAAAATTAAGTAATGAAAACAACAATTACCCCCCCAATAGCAGAACGCTGTTGCTAACACTGCTATTGGCATTGCTTGCATTGCCTTCTTGTCTGTGGGCTGACAACGAACAAGCCTATGTTCGCTTGAATAAGGATACAACAGCCTTAACATTCTGCTATGATGGCGACAAACAGGATACTGATTATGCAATTGATGACTACGTTGCAATCGGAAATAATTCTCTCAAAATACCTCGTTGGATATATGATACTATGAGGAAAAAACCTACCAAGGTAGTTTTCGATGAAAGTTTCGCTAACGCACGTCCTGTTAATTGCTCTTACTGGTTCTTCTGCATGGAATATTTGACAGAAATTGAGAATATTGAGAACCTCAATACATCAGAAGTAACGGATATGTCTGCAATGTTTTGTAACTGTTATAGTTTGAAGAAGCTTGATCTTTCTAACTTCAATACGGAAAATGTTACCAGTATGAGTTCCATGTTTAGCTCATGTTATAAACTTACTGAACTCAATGTCTCCTTGTTTAATACCTCCAAGGTATCAGATATGAGCTATATGTTCTCCTCATGTGATAGGCTAACGGCACTTAATCTCTCTAATTTTAATACAGAGAATGTTACGGACATGCAGTGTATGTTTAGCAATTGTAGTGATCTTACAGCACTCGACCTATCGAGTTTTAATACATCGAAAGTAACCAATATGTATTATATGTTTGGTTTCTGTATAGATCTTGCAGAGCTCAACCTCTCTTCGTTCAATACCTCTCAAGTTACAAACATGAATTGCATGTTTTATAAATGCAACGATCTAAAAGAGCTTAACCTCTCTAACTTCAATACAGAGAACGTTACGGATATGTATCGTATGTTTTCTGATTGTAGTACACTTACGAAACTCGATCTCTCTAACTTTAATACTGCAAAAGTAACCAGTATGTGGCTTCAATTCTACTGCTGTACAAACCTGAAAGAACTCGATCTTTATGGCTTTGATACCAGCGCATCGGAAAACTGCATGTCTATGTTTGGGAGTTGTTCCTCACTTGAAAAAATCTATGTTGGTGATAATTTTAAGGTATCAGACTCAAGCGATGTCAGTGGAGATATGTTCGAAGGTTGCAAATCGCTGCCCAACTTCGATAAAAGTAAGGTAGGTGGTACTATGGCAAACTATACCACTGGTTATCTGCTGAAGAAATTCGGAAGCATTGGTGATGATATACTAAGTGGCAATACAGCATCACTTACTAT
>CAVKAH010000157.1:515-4604 GCA_963654095.1 Oscillospiraceae bacterium | reverse complement strand
AACCTTTTCCGTTTATAAACATAGCTTTCCTGAAGAGAAGCATGTTGCCGCAATAACCCCAAGCCTTACCTTTTTCTGCATTAACTAACTGGCGATACAAATCGTATGTATAGTCAAATCGTCTTACCGACTTATAATCGCTATCCAAGCTACTATATCCGAGCACTATATCAGCTTCGCTACAACAATTCCTTGACATTATCTGCAAGCAACTCTTGCTTACTGGTTTGGCATCAACATCGGTCAATAATATCCAATCATACTTTGCAGCCTTTGTGCCAACGGTAATAGCGAGCTTCCGCCTACTCATATATCTCGACGAAGAAGGAATGAAAGTCGTATACAAATGCTTGTCTGCAGAATATTTCTTTAATGTGTTTTCAATAAGTTCGTCGTTTACACAAACGACAACGATAACTTGAAAATCTCCGTCATATTCCTGTTCAAGCCATAATGGCAAGTTATTCTTCAAGTATTCTCCGTCATCATCTACTGCTATGACTACAGAGATACCAGGCTTATTCTTGCATATTTCGCCTTTAATGTCATTTGTATTTCCTTCTTCGGCAATTTGTTCTTCAGCAATATTGCTTTTATCTTCTTTCAGCGTAAGTACAAGAACATTTATAAACGGCACTATTATAGCAAACAACACTACAATGCTGCTTACTATAATAGTTATGTTATCAATCACAAACATTTCGCATTCGTCTCCTTTTTAACGATTATTCTTATTTCACCTTTGCAAGATCTTCTGTAATATAGCCTACAGGAAGATTTCTGCAATTATAATGTGATGCCATTATCTCGCCATAAGCTCCAGCCGAGCGTATGGCAATAAGGTCGCCTCTATGACAAGTATTTAGATCTATCGACTTGGCGAACACGTCGCTCGACTCACAGATCGGTCCTACCACATCGTATGTCTGCAATGCTTCATCGCTTGATATGTTTTCTATCTTGTGGTATGCTTGATATAATGCTGGACGTATCAAGTCTGTCATTCCTGCATCTACTATTGCGAATTTCTTTGCCGTACCTTCCTTTACATAGAGTGTTTTAGTTATGAGTGTTCCACATTGTCCCACAACAGCTCTGCCAAGTTCAAAGTGCAGTGTTTGTCCTGATCGCAGTTTCAAATGTTTAGCATAAGTATCAAAATATGCCTTAAAGTCAGGCACAGGCAAGCGATTAGGATGATGATAATCTATACCAAGTCCGCCACCAACATTTATCGTTTCCACTGTAATATGGTGCATCTCAAGTTGTTTCAACAGTTCGTTGATGCGATTACACAATGCCTCGAAGTCGCCCATATCCAATATCTGCGAACCGATATGGAAATGTAAACCACGGAATTTTACGTTTTCCATATTAGCAGCAATCTCTATGACATCTTCCATATCCCTCATAGCAATGCCAAACTTATTTTCTGCCAACCCTGTCGTTATGTTGGCATGTGTATGAGCACCTACATTGGGGTTTATTCTAAAAGCGACATTTGCAATTTTGCCCTTCACCTTTGCAAGTTCATTTATAACTTCAAGTTCGGGGATACTCTCAACATTAAAGCATTGAATGTCATTGTCTATGCCAAGATTTATTTCCCAGTCGCTTTTTCCTACTCCTGCATATACTATTTTGTCATGCGGAAAGCCTGCATCAAGTGCGGCTTGTATCTCTCCTCCGCTGACACAGTCTGCTCCAAGTCCTGCCTGACAAATAACATTCAAGACTTTAGAATTGGCATTTGCCTTTACGGCATAGTGAACGCAAAATTCTGGATGTTTACCAGCTTCTTGGTTTATTGTCTGCAGCGTACGGCGCAGCAGTTCTGTATCATAATAATAGAATGGGGTTTCTATCTTCTTGAATTTCTCTATCGGAAATATTCCCTTCATATACTTTTGTGCTTATGTTCATTAATTATTATTGGAACATTACATTTCTTTATTTCTCTCTATGAAAGAGCGTATCACTCAAGCTTTGCAACGCTCTCTTCTTGTCGCTCTCACGAATAAGGAATGAGATATTATAGTTGCTACCACCATACGAAATCATACGAACAGGTATGTCCTTCAATGCATCTGTTGCCAATGTTTCAAAGCCTACATTGCTCCAGTCGAGATCTCCTACGACACAGATTATACACATATCCGTATCAACAGTTACCGTTCCGTATTTCTTCAACTCATCCACAATCTCTGTTAGATGAGTATTATTATCAATACTCATAGACACACCAACTTCACTTGTTGCGACCATGTCGATTGCGGTTTGATAACTTTCAAAGATTTCAAACACTTTACGCAAGAAACCTGTTGCAAGCAACATTCTGCTGCTCTTTATCTTTATCGCAACGATATTGTCTTTTGCGGCAACCGCTTTTATCTGTCCTCTAAGTGTAACATTATCTATTATTGTGCCTGGGGCTTCTGGCTCCATAGTATTGAGCAAACGTACTGGTATTCCCGCATATTTAGCGGGTTGCACGCAGGTTGGATGAAGTATCTTTGCACCAAAATACGCAAGTTCGGCAGCCTCTTCGAAATGCAACTGTCTTACCGCCTCTGTCTTTTCTACAACACGTGGGTCATTGTTATGCATACCGTCAATATCTGTCCATATCTGTATTTCCTCTGCGCCAACGGCTGCACCTATCAGAGAAGCAGTATAATCGCTTCCTCCTCTCTGAAGATTATCCACTTCGCCATAAGCATTTCTACAAATAAAGCCTTGTGTAATATAGACTTGGCTCTCTGGAGCATCGGCAAGCACTGTTGTAAGTTTTTCCTTGATATACTGTGTGTCTGGCTCTCCATTCTTGTCTGTTCTCATAAAGTCGAGAGCCGACAAAAGTGTTGCCTTGACGCCACATTCTTTAAGATAGTTTACCACCATATTGGTACTCATTATCTCACCCTGTGCAACAATGCTCTTCTCCTCAAAACTCGTAAAGAGGTCTTTGGTAAACGAACGTAGATAATCAAACTCTCCCCTCAGAAATTCTGCCGTAATATTTTTATATTCATCTGTAGAATATAACTCTTCTACGTGCTGCATATATTTCTGCTCCAAACGGTTTATTATTTCGTTTGCGCCTTCTGGATTTTTCTTATATAAATAATTTGATATTTCTACCAAGGAGTTTGTTGTTCCCGACATAGCAGAGAGCACTACAAAAACTGGTTCTCCACTTTTTGTTACAAGTGTAGAGACATTTTTCATCCTTTCGGGCGAGCCGACGGATGTGCCTCCGAATTTCATTACTTTCATCTTTGTATATAATGTATGTTTTTATTGTTCTGTATCACCGCTTTGTACGTTACTTTCTGCACTGTCTTCCTCACGAGCTTCTGCAACGAAAACCTTTTTCAAGTCCTCACCTGTCAACTCCCTTACAGAAGTATCTCGACATCCATATACTATTCCTGGATATTTGTCAATAAGAGCGATGTTATGGGTAGACATTACAACTGCGGTTCCTTTCTGACTTATGTCTTTCAGCAGGGAAACGATATTCGATGCAGTTTCCACATCAAGGTTACCCGTCGGTTCGTCAGCAACTATCACCTTCGGACGATTCAGCAAAGCGCGTGCGATGGCTATACGTTGTTGTTCTCCTCCTGACAATTGATGTGGCATCTTTTCCTTTGCACAACTCATCCCCACTGCCTGCAACACTTCATCGATACGTATATTTATATTTTTCTTGTCTTTCCAACCTGTTGCCTTTAATACAAACTGCAAGTTTTTAAATACCGTTCTATCATGTAGAAGTTGGAAATCCTGAAATATTATACCCATTCCCTTACGCAATAGCGGTATTTGTTTACGCTTAATCTTCGTAACATCACATCCAAGCACCTCCGCTTTTTCTGCCTCTTCTATATCAAGTTCACAATATAATGTTTTAAGCAGACTACTTTTTCCAGAGCCTACCTTACCAATAATATAGATAAATTCGCCTTCTTCTGCATGAAAATTCACATCTTTCAACACGCAATTATGCTCTTGGCAGATGCTTACATTTTTATAATCTATCAGCATTTTCTTGTCGTATCTGTTTATTTAATATGCTAACCTATA
>CAVKAH010000157.1:0-474 GCA_963654095.1 Oscillospiraceae bacterium | reverse complement strand
TTTATAATATGCAAAGATACAACAAATTATCATAGAACCAATAAACTTTAATGTAAAATGTCCTTTAAAATTCAAGAAGAATTATGCGATGCAACTGCCGCCCATTCCTATTTGCTCAAAATATATAAAAGAATTTTTATGTTTCAATATTTTTGCATTATCTTTGCATATTATAAAGCTGTACCTCAGTAATAAACCCAAACAAGTTTGGATTGTATTACATTCGGTTTGCATTATCTTTGCATAAGAATAAGCTATACATAAGTAGAAAGAAGTATTAAAATTTAATATATTCAGATTATGGCAAATACTGAAGAACTTAAAAACGAAGAGAAGAAAAGCATTAGCTTCGTAGAGCAATTAGTAGAGAAAGACCTCGAAGAAGGAAAGAACGCTAAAAGAATACAAACCAGATTTCCACCTGAGCCTAATGGCTATCTCCACATAGGACACGCCAAGGCCATCTGTATGGAC
>CAVKAH010000156.1:0-4663 GCA_963654095.1 Oscillospiraceae bacterium | reverse complement strand
AAAGGTAGTGGGTTTTATATTACAAAGCAAGAATTTATTCGGAAAATATGCTTTATAACATATAGTTTTTCGTATTGTTTGACAAAATGAAGGGTGTTATGGGGCGGTATACCTTTTATTATTTATATATGCGCGAGGTGGGGTTAGTCGATGGGAAGAAGACTGGGGGATGCGAAAAGGGGATTTGAGAAAGGGGAAAGGATGTATCTCGCGAGGTGTTAGGGGTGGGATAAGGAAGCGTTAGGATATGAACGAGAAGATGTTAGAATATACTTTACGATACGCAAGGGTAGGCTTCATGGAGCGTGAAGATAGACTTGAGGAGGCATTAGGATATACTTGACGAGAGATAAAGACATACTTGAAAAAGAGAAAGGACATACCTGAGAAAAAGAAAGCCCCATAATTTGAAGACAAAAACAATACGCCCACTTGTCCTTTTATACTCTAAAATGTTAAAAAAGGACTAAACTTCGGAAAAGACATACGCAGTTGATTTGTTTTTGATAACTTTGCAATGATGCCCGAAAACGAGGGAATGTGTAAATAAAGATATAAGAAACAATAAACGAGAAATAACATACTAATGCAAACAAATGTAAAGCCTGCTGAAGGCAAATTAGGAATAATGATTGTAGGTAACGGCGCTGTTGCCACAACGTTTATGACGGGTGTGCTTATGACACGCCGTGGCTTGACAAAGCCCGTAGGTTCAATGACTCAATACGATAAGATTCGTGTCGGCAAAGGTAACGACAAGAAATACCTACACTATAAAGATATCGTGCCACTGGCTAATCTCGACGACATCGTATTCGCCACTTGGGACGTTTATCCACAGAATGCTTATCAGGCTGCAATGTACGCTGAAGTACTGAAAGAAAAGGATATCGACCCTGTAAAAGACGAGTTGGAGAAGATAAAACCTATGAAGGCAGCCTTCGACAAGAACTATGCTAAACGTCTTGACGGCGACAACGTGAAGGATTGCAAGACTCGTTGGGATATGGTAGAGGCATTGCGCGAAGATATCCGCAACTTCAAGAAAGAAAACAACTGTTCACGTATCGTTGTTATATGGGCAGCCTCAACAGAGATTTATGTTCCTGTCGACGAGAAGATACACTACTCTTTGGCCAACCTCGAAAAAGCGATGAAAGAAGACGACCGTGAACATATCGCCCCCTCTATGTGTTATGCCTATGCCGCTCTTACCGAGGGCGCACCTTTCATCATGGGTGCACCAAACACCACTGTTGACATCCCTGCCATGTGGGAACTGGCTGAAAAGACTAAGATGCCTATCGCAGGAAAGGACTTCAAGACGGGACAGACTCTCGTAAAGAGTGGTTTCGCCCCTATCATCGGCACTCGTTGTCTGGGACTTAGCGGATGGTTCTCTACAAACATCCTTGGAAACAGAGATGGCCTTGTACTTGACGAGCCTGCGAATTTCCATACAAAAGAAGTGAGCAAACTGTCTACTCTTGAGACGATTCTCAAGCCTGATGTGCAACCTGACCTATACGGACATGGCAACGACGAGGACACTCAGTATTATCATAAGGTACGCATAAACTACTACCCACCACGCAACGACAATAAAGAAGGATGGGACAACATCGACATCTTCGGTTGGATGGGCTACCCTATGCAGGTGAAAATAAACTTCCTCTGTCGTGATTCTATCCTCGCAGCACCTCTGTTGCTCGACCTCTGCTTGCTGAGCGACCTTGCTGCAAGAGCAGGACGCTATGGAACACAACGTTTCCTGAGTTTCTTCTTGAAGAGTCCAATGCACGATTACACCAAGGGGGAAGAGGCAATAAACAACCTCTACCAGCAATATACAATGCTTAAAAATGCCATCCGTGAGATGGGAGGATATGAAGCAGATGAGGAGATTGACTAAGAAACAAGCAACAAAGATTTTATTGCGGTCGCTACCAGTAGCAATACTGGCAGCGATTGCTTTTTTTGCCATGCCCTCCATCCTACCTGAAAGCTACGACAACATGAAACGAAGCGTGGCAATGATAGAATGTAAGGAATATTATGAGATAACGAGCAACGGCAAGGTTGTGGCATATTGCAACGGAATAAATGCCGACACGACCCTCAACATCGTGAGTTCCAAGAAAGGCATCGCCATAGAGCGCAAAGCAATGGTATGCGGATGCTGGATAAACAAATACTCTTTTATCTCCTCATGCCGTGGCAGGATTTTAGCCACCAATCCTTTTACGAAAGCATACGACCCGCTATCGACTGTAAACAATAACATCAAAGACGTAATAGCCAAGACAATAACAAAACTTGAAAAGGCGGTAGCCAACAACAACCATAGAGAGGAGGAACTGAACTATTATCTTAACACCCACAATGTTAAGGATGAGGGTTACAACACCATTGCCGAATACGCAGAAACTAACAAAAACGGAAAAGAAAACCATTATAACAGTATCAAGATATTACAGTCGCTACAGCAGAAAGGCGACATCAAGATAAGGAGGAACACCTCCTACACCTTAATATATAGGGCAACAAACAACAAAACAAGTAGAGTATCTTGCGCCCCTCTACTTGCCGAAACGAGTAAAGCACCGAAAGGCACGATAGTTCTCCAGACCCAAAACGAATTCATGCCCTACGACGCCGTCAGCATATACCGTTTTGACATCTTCAACCTCGCTCCCGAAAGTGGCGACAGCATAACCATCGCTGCGATTTTCGGCTTGACAGAAAAGAGCACGGAGGATGCCGTCCACCAAAAACCTAACATCTTTAAAGGCGTAGCCTTATCTCCCAACAAGCACGACATACCATCTTTGCTTGCCCCCGAAGGTGCACCGATATTCAATAGCCGTGGATTTTTCATCGGCATAAACAGTAGAGGAGGAATAGTAAGATGAGGATTTCTATCTTTTCTGCATACATCATGACCGTCTTTTTCCTCCTTTCGTGCAATGGGGAAAAGAACATAAACACCGCAACTATACACAACGGCGACTATTGCTACCGTGGGGAGATGTGTCATGGTAAGCGAAACGGCTACGGCGTGCTGTCTGTTAAAGACAGCGTAATATACGCTGGAACATGGAAAGACGGCAAACGACAGGGCTACGGCACAACTAACGACTCGCTCGGCAGACAGATAACGGCTCTGTGGCAAGCCGACACTATCGTCAGTGGCACGAGATCTGACTCGCTCGGCACGTACCAAGGCAGCTTCTCCAAGTCTCTCCTTGCCGATGGTCATGGCACATGGGAGGGAAAGAACGGAGAATATTATTCGGGACAATATACTAACGATAAGCGCAACGGCTTTGGCTGCGGAATAGCCGTAGGTGGTAAGGTGAAGGTTGGCGACTGGCGCAAGGACAACTACCGCGGTGAGAGAATGCTGCATACCGCCGACAGGATTTACGGCATCGACATATCGAGACATCAGCATGAGAAAGGGCGACGCAGATACGGCATTAACTGGACTGCAGCACGGATCACTCATCTGGGGAAAGGAAGAAAGAGTGCGGGGGATATAAACTACAAGATATCCTTTGCATATATCAAGGCTACGGAAGGTACTACCGTACGCAACAGATACTTTGCATCCGACTACGTCCAAGCCAAACGTCAAGGCATTGCCGTCGGGGCGTACCATTTCTTTTCGCCAAGGAGCAGTGCCGCAGCGCAAGCCCGTTATTTCCTGAAGCATAGCATCTTGCGCCCTGGTGATATGCCTCCCGTACTGGATGTAGAGCCGAGCGAAGCGCAGATAAGGCAGATGGGCGGAGCAGCAGCGATGTTCAGTCGCATCAGAACATGGCTCTCCATCGTTCGCCATGCCACTGGCACTAAGCCAGTGCTTTATGTCGGTCAGAGTTTCGTAAACAAATATCTGCCTTTAGCTCCCGACATAAAGAGCAACTACCCTATTTGGATTGCCCGCTACGGGCAATACCGTCCCGATATTCGTCTTGCGATATGGCAACTGACGCCCTACGGCAGGATTAGTGGCATCCATGGCGAAGTAGATATCAACGTTTTCAACGGCTACAAAGAGCAGTTCTCCGAATTTTTGCAGAGGGAAACGATAAAAAAATAATGCCAGCAATATGAATATACCTTCTGTTATCCTTACCTTATGTTCAATAATTCGTTATAAGTAAATGGGTAACCTTCTTGTCGTTTCGGTTCATAAAACTAACAAGATATTCCTTATCAAATGTACGGATGTTAATTCCTTCCTTATTATATAGACTATATATAAATTCGGTGTTCTTTATTATCATCATCCATTTGGCAGGACATTCGTTAATCATGTAGTTAGCCAAACGCCTCTGGTCTTCTTTAGTAAAGGCATTTTGGGCATAGGTACTAAACTCACTATCATAGGGAGGGTCTAGAAAAACGAAATCATCTTTGGTAGGTTGTGCCTCTCGCAGAAAGTCCTCAAAGTCAAGATTGAATATCTGTGTTTCTTTGAAGTGATGCAGTAGACTACTTGACTTGTAATAATCAAGTTTCTTTTTCAAGAATTTACTGTTATATGCAATTCCCCCGTACGGAACATTAAATTCTCCCTTGCTGCTATATCTAAACATACCACTATACGCATAATTGCGCATAAAAAAGAACAACGCACAATGCATCTGCGGATTGT
>CAVKAH010000155.1:0-4693 GCA_963654095.1 Oscillospiraceae bacterium | reverse complement strand
GGGCAACACGAAACAGTCTTCCGCAGAACATAGTGCTGCCCAACACATATTGTATGGGTTCGCCATTCTCTAATCTGACTAAAGCCTCTTCTAATTTAAGGACAGAACTATCGGACAGGTTGTCGACGGCTCCGCAGACAATATCGGTGAGCGAGAGGTTGAACATCTCCTCAAGCAATAGCCGTACAATAGCTTTTGCCTCGCTGTCGGGGTAAATATTGGCTAATCGGCGCCACATATCGTTATATGTCATATTGCAAAATTATCCCTAAACAATCTTATGCGCAAACATAATTAAGTATATTTAATCGGGATGAGAAAAAAAATATTAACTTTGCAGATGAATAGACTGTTACACATTATAAAATAATAGGAAACAATATATAAAGATGGAAGAAAAACATTTTAAACGTACCACCGTAACGGCAGCATTGCCTTATGCAAACGGTGGGGTTCATATAGGACATCTTGCAGGAGTTTACGTGCCATCGGATATCTATGTGCGCTATCTCCGACTGAAGAAACAAGAGGTTATGTTTATCGGCGGTAGCGATGAACATGGTGTGCCTGTTACTATCCGTGCACGCAAGGAAGGAATAACTACTCAGGAGGTGGTAGACCGCTATCACTCGCTTATAAAGAAATCATTCGAGGAGTTCGGAATATCGTTTGATATCTATAGCCGCACAACTTCGGATATACATCATAAGTTTGCTTCAGACTTCTTCAGAACTCTCTATGACAAGGGAGAACTGATAGAGAAGACAGAAGAACAGTTTTGCGATGAGGTAACAGGAGAGTTTCTTACAGACCGCAATATCGTAGGCACTTGTCCACGATGCGGAGCCGAAGGAGCGTATGGCGACCAATGCGAGAAGTGTGGTGCTACATTATCGCCAGATGAACTTATAAACCCTACAAACAAGAATAACCCAGGACATGGACTGGTAAAGAAACCTACAAAGAACTGGTATCTGCCACTGGGAAAATGGCAAGACTGGTTGAAGAAATGGATTCTGGAAGAGCACAAAGAGTGGCGTCCTAACGTTTATGGACAATGCAAATCATGGCTCGATATGGACTTGCAGCCACGTGCTATGACGAGAGACTTGGAATGGGGTATACCTGTACCAGTAGAGGGAGCAGAAGGAAAAGTGTTGTACGTATGGTTTGATGCGCCAATAGGATATGTGTCAAACACCAAAGAGCTATGCGACGCTAATCCTGAGAAATGGGGTACATGGCAGAAATGGTGGCAAGATCCTTCATCACGCCTTGTTCACTTTATCGGAAAAGACAATATCGTGTTCCACTGTATCGTGTTCCCTACAATGCTTAAGGCGCATGGCGACTATATCCTCCCTGATAATGTTCCAGCTAATGAGTTCCTTAATCTTGAGAACGACAAGATTTCAACATCTCGCAACTGGGCAATATGGTTGCACGAATATCTGAAGGACTTCCCAGGAAAACAGGATGTGTTGAGATATGTGCTTACAGCAAATGCACCAGAGACGAAGGACAATAATTTTACGTGGAAAGATTTCCAGGAGCGTAACAATAGTGAATTGGTTGGCGTTTACGGAAACTTTGTAAACCGTGCGCTACAACTAACAAAGAAATATTGGAATGGAGTAGTGCCAGAATGTGGAGAACTGACAGACTACGACAAGCAGACTCTTGAGGAATTTAAAGACGTGAAGAAGAAGGTAGAGAGCTTGCTCGATGTCTTTAAGTTCCGTGATGCACAAAAGGAGGCAATGAACTTGGCACGTATCGGTAATAAGTATATTGCTGACTGCGAGCCATGGAAAGTTTGGAAAACAGATCCAAAACGCTGCGAGACCATCCTTTATATCTCTTTGCAACTCGTGGCAAACCTCGCCATTGCCTTTGAACCATTCTTGCCGTTCAGTAGTGCAAAGCTCCGCAAGATGATTAATATCGAGTCGTTCGACTGGAATCAGCTTGGCTCAACAGACCTGATAAAGCCAGGACACCAACTTTCAGAGCCACAACTGCTCTTTGAGAAAATAGAAGACGAGACGATAGAGTATCAGCTAAAGAAGCTCGAGGATATAAAAAAGGTTAATGCTGCTGCCGCCTTCACTCCAAAGGATATTAAACCTACTGTGAGCTATGAGGATTTTGAAAAACTCGATATCCGTGTAGGAACAATAAAGAACTGCGAGAAGGTGAAGAAAGCTAATAAACTGCTTAAGTTTACCATTGACGATGGAACAGGAACAGACAGAACTATTGTCAGCGGTATAGCAAAATTCTATAAACCAGAAGAACTGATTGGTAAGCAGGTATGCTTTATCGCCAATTTTGCACCTCGCAAGCTGATGGGGATAGAGAGCCAGGGAATGATACTTAGCGCAGAGAACTATGATGGTGGTCTAAGCGTAACACGTATCGACAGAGAGGTAAAGCCAGGTAGCTCCGTGTGCTAATATAATGATGTAGATAACGGCTCGTCATGGAATGGCTTTCTGCTATATTTCGTTGATAAGCCTCTATTAAACAAATAGGGACAGGCGGCTGGCAAATATAACAGTCGTCTGTCTTTTTAATAAATATCCATAATATTCTTAATGACAAACATGGTGGATGTAGCGACAGATGAGAAATATATGCGTAGGTGTTTACAACTGGCATATAACGGTAGGCAAAATGCCCAACCCAATCCGATGGTGGGGGCGGTGATTGTTGCTGATGGCAGAATAATTGGCGAGGGATATCATGTGCGTTGTGGTTGTGGTCATGCCGAGGTAAACGCTTTCGCATCTGTAAAGGCTAAAGACGAACATCTCTTGCCTCAGGCTACGATTTATGTAAGTCTTGAGCCATGCTCTCATTATGGTAAGACTCCGCCATGTGCAGACCTTATTATTAAAAAAGGTGTAAGACGTGTTGTCGTTGGGTGTATTGATCCCTTTTCAAAAGTAGCGGGTAGGGGCATACAAAAGATAAAAGATGCAGGGATAAGCGTAACTGTAGGAGTGTTGGAGCATGAATGTAATGAACTGAACAAACGCTTCATGACGGTTAATACATTGCACAGACCGTATGTTCTGTTGAAATGGTGTCAGACAGCGAATGGTTTTCTTGATGACAACTATAAGTCTCTGCGTATGTCAACATCTTTTACACAGATGCTGGTTCATAAACTCAGAAGTGAATATGATGCGATAATCGTTGGACGTATTACGAACGAAAGAGACAATCCTCAGCTCAATGTAAGATATTGGGTGGGTAACGACCCATTGCGTCTTGTTCTTGATAAGGAGCATCCGTGTATTGAAGGACTCGATTTTAGTAAGGGTAGTAATAGTGTAGTGCGTCAAGTAGTAGAAAATCTATACGAGAGGGGTGTGCAGTCACTTATAGTAGAAGGCGGTACAAAGACATTGCAGGGTTTTATCGACTCGGGATTTTGGGATGAGATAAGGGTGGAAACAGTTGCAATGACAGTTTCTGATGGTACGAAGGCCCCTACTCTTAACAAGAGTCTATACCTTTCAAAAAGAGAAGTGTATGGGACTTCTATCGTAGATACTTATCGGCGATATCAGAACTAGTATTCTTAGAGTTCTAATTTTGAGGAAGAAAATAAATAAACATAAACATTATGAAAACATCTGATTATACAACACATGGAACATGTTGCCGTTCTATACATATAGAACTGAACGATGACAATACTATAAACAATGTTTCGTTCATTGGCGGATGCAATGGCAATCTTAAAGGTATAGGAAAACTTGTTGAAGGTATGCCTGCCAATAAAGTTGTGGAGAAGTTGGCGGGTTCAACTTGCGGATTTAAAAATACAAGTTGTCCTGACCAATTGGCAGAGGCTTTAAAGGAAATGCTGGTTTAAAGGTATGCATGTATTCTTTTCATGTATTTCCTAAATTTATTAAAGTAGGAATATTCGAAAATATATTATTGCAAAAAGCAAACTTAGTTTGTGTAGACGGCTTTTTCTTTAATAATGTATTGGAAAAAAGAATAAATTTGTTACCTTTGCATACGTCATGAGAAAACGTGCATGATGTGGGGTCTCATAGTTCAATGGATAGAACAAGTCTCTCCTAAAGATTAGATCCGAGTTCGATTCTCGGTGAGACCACGAAAACTACAAACAAACTTATGTTGACGCAGCTTTATGTTGCGACCAACCTTTGTAAACCTTATTGATACACAGTAAAGACTTAAAAATTAAATTTATGGAAAATAATAAAGAAAACCAAGAAGGACAGTTCCAACTGGAACTACCACAGAATGTGGCACAAGGTGAGTATGCAAACTTTGCCCTTATCACACATTCTCGTTCAGAATTTATCGCAGACTTCGCACGTGTATTGCCAGGACTGCCTAAGGCTGTAATCAACAGTCGTGTAATTCTTGCTCCAGAACATGCAAAGCGTTTGCTTATGGCTCTTCAAGAAAATGTTGCTAAATATGAACATGAATTTGGAAAAATCACTCTGCCAGAGCAGCAGGGCAAGACTATCGCTCCTTTTAACATCAATAAGGGCGAGGCTTAATACGTAAACTTTTATAATTATAATACAATCGGGATGTGGCTTTGGCTGTATCCCGCTTTTATTTTATAGAAATATCTTCAGGCTGTATCTTGTTTATACCTTATTATATATATGTAATAGACACAGGTGTGTTAGGC
>CAVKAH010000154.1:0-4741 GCA_963654095.1 Oscillospiraceae bacterium | reverse complement strand
ATTTCTCTCTTGGGGGCTACTCGCCCCCAATCCCCTCGGTGTTTTCAGGTATAGATTATTAAGCTATGCCTGTGCCGAGAATTGCAGTTCTATGTTGAACTTGCGCTTTTATATACCTAAGATATAAATGCTATATATCTACAATATACCTATACTCAAAACGTGTAATTTTTTAACACTTAGTTACATTTTGAGGATATAAATATCGTTCTTATATTTGCACCGTCAACGTTGCGGTTGGCGCATGAAGATGCCCATCATCAAGGTCTGTCCGACCTACCTGATACGGAAGTCCCCAAGTTCTTGTCCGCAACCAAGGCTTGGGGATTTATTTCATATTTGGGATTGACATTCAGCAGTTATACAGGGAGACATTTTGGCTGCTGTCTTAAACCCTCTACAAGGCTGCATAAAGCGGGGCACGAAAACGTGCAGGGAGTGCGATAGAGGGAAGTCTAGTCTGGACTTGCACCATGAAGCGTAATGAAACAGACGAAGTGTGGCGGCTCTGCTGGCTTGCGCATTCCTCGAAAGCGAACTCACGTTCGGTAGAACAGAAGGAGAACCTGCGGCAGAAGGTGAAAAATTATTTTTTTGCACTTCTGCTATAAGGGACTCTTTGTCCACGTGCAAATCTACGATTGGTAGTTTAGTTGTTTATTAACTTTATTATAAATAATATATAGAGAGAAAAGTAAAATTAAAAATATAAAGTCTTCAATTCAAAAATAAAAAGTCGAAAATTGAAGAAAAAAAGGTCGAAAAATCAAAATTAAAGGTGATATGAAAGAAAAAAAGGTCGATTTTTTATATTTTTTGGTGGGCATGATGTTGGTTGTGCTGCTTTATACAGTTAGGACAACGGAGCTTATAGCTGTTGGCGTGGCTTATATCGTTGCGTTTGTAGGCAACCTTATCATGTGGCTACTGACTAAAGACAAGGATTTAGCGTGTTGTATCATCTTCTCTGTGTTGGGCGTTGTTACAGGGGTGATAGTTGGAGAAATAAGCAATTTATTATAGACAGACTAAATAAAGAGCCGAAAAATATCTGAATTGTATTGGCAAATCATAAAAAAAGACTACATTTGCACAGAAAATATGAAAGAACAAACTAACAATGTTTCAACTTACATTATTGGAAGAGTCTAAAAAGTTCCTTCAGACTATCCCATCACAAGCTAGTAAAAAAGTGTTATACAATATTTGGCGAGTTGCAGGTGGAGAAAAGAACAGTGAACTTTTTAAGAAACTGGAAAACTCCGATATTTGGGAGTTCAGAACTCTCTATAACGGAATTGCATACAGACTTTTTGCATTTTGGGATACAGACCAAGAAACTTTGGTTGTTGCCACCCACGGAATAATAAAGAAAACACAAAAGACACCGAAAAAGGAAATTGCAAAAGCCGAAAATATTAAGAAACAGTATTTTGAACTTAAAGGCAAACAATATGGAACAGGTAGGTAATATGAAGCTATATACCTTAGATGAGGTAACAGACGAAATCATCGGCAAGAAAGGTACAAAGAGACGTGATGAGTTTGACAACGAGGTAGAAGAAGCACTGCACGCATACCGAATTGGAGAGGCTATAAAACAGGCTCGCTTGCGCAACAACCTGACACAAGAAGAGTTAGGGGAACGTGTAGGAGTACAGAAAAGGCAAATATCGAAAATGGAGAAAGGCTATAGTATTAGTCTTCCCACAATGAGCCGAGTATTTAAAGCATTGGGCATAACGACAGGTACACTTGATTTGGGTATGGCTGGCAAGGTTGCCTTATGGTGATATAATAATTTTATATTTATATTATTTAAGGAGGGATTTCCCTCCTTTTTTGTTTTCCTTTAAAGCATCCGTAGTTCTGATTTTTATTTTCCCCACAGTTTTATTATCCTACATTTGCGCTTCTGTTGTTAATGCCACCAAGGGTGGAGACAAGAGTGTCGTAACATTCCTTGATGGCATCGTACTTTGCTTTCCATATAGAATCGGTCTGAGGGAGCGTAAGAGTTGGTTGTTGCACACTATCTGTCTTATACATATCACCCTCGCCACGAAGAAGCCACTCTGCGGAAATATCGGGAAAGATATCTAATATCTTGACAACAACCAAAACCGATAAAGCCCTTTCACCTCGCAGCTGGGTATTAAGGGTCGTTTGCGCTACTTCTACCAATTTCGATAAAGCATTAACCGAAACTTGCTTATCTTCTAAAACCAAGTTAATCCTTTGATATACAATATTTTCCATACTATTTTATAATTTTAACTATACTTAATTAACCATAATATGCAACCGTTTCTTGCTAATTTTTATACGTATATTAGCAAGTATTTGCTATCTTTGCATCGTGAAAGTTCAAGGATTGCTCCTTGTTCGTAAATAATTTGACAAAGATAAATAAATAAAAAAAGGTATGCAAACGAAATTAAAGAAAATAATCAAGGTGTCGCCAGCGAACTGTAAGATGCTGTCAACGCTACACAACTGCTCTAAGCAGAGCGTGTATGCTGCCTTGGCGTACAACACCGACTCTGCATTGGCAGTAGCTATCCGCAGGGATGCACTGAATGTTTTTGGTGGTGTAGAGGTTGACAAAGTAGTGTTTAACTAAGGAGGAATAGGGATGATAAAGAGGATATTGAAATATTGGTTGAAGCGAAAGATGCGTAAAAGGTTTGACGAGTCAGCCCATAACTTTGAAGAAGCGTACAAATGGGTTTCTGACTCGCCAGTGAGAGAATGGAAAATAAAGATTAGGTGTGTCTCCCAACATTGGTGTAGTACGACTTATCCCAATCAGGATTTGCCGATAATAAAGATAGACCTACAGCGTGCAATTAGGATGTTTTACGCTCTCAAGAAGTAGGGAATAAAGCACATACTGATAATTCATATCTTTCCCTTGGGGTTTGAATAAACTTGAGAAGAGAACTGTTTCACGAGCCAGCCTTCTCCAATGAGTTTAGTCAGTTCGTTTTCGTTCAATTCCAAATGAATATCAGTATCAAACTGAATTTTCTTAATGAATGTAACAATCTTCTGTTTCATAAAATACGATTTTAAAATTAAACATAAAATAGCCAGTAGCAAAGATACAAAAATAATGGAGGACAAAATATGAATGAACTAACAACAATAGTAGACAACAATGACGAGAGAATGACCTCGCTACAGATTGCAGAGGTAACTGGAAGAAGACACGCAGATGTTATGCGAGCTATCCGTAAAATGCAATCTGCGTGGGAGAGAATTAATGAACGCAAATTTGCACTCGTTGAATATACCGACCCGAAAGGCGAGTCTCGCCCCTGCTATTCACACACCAAAGAGGAGTGCTTGTACATCGCCACGAAGTTCAACGACGAAGCAAGGGCAAAGCTGGTGAGAAGATGGAAAGAGCTGGAAGAAGCCCACCGCCCAGCGATGCCCCGAAACTACCTTGAAGCTCTGAAGGCAATGGTTATGATAGAGGAGCAGAAGCAACAGCTAGCCATAGAGAGCCACAAGCAGCAGGAGCAGATAGTAAGTATCAGTCGTGAGAACGTGGAGTTGGGCAACAAGATAACGGAAATGCTACCCAAGGTAAGCTACTACGACCAGATACTTGAAAGCAAGAGCACGATGACGGTAACGCAGATAGCGCAAGACTATGGGATGAGTGCTGTGAAGATGAACAGAATACTCGCAGAGCTGAAGATATAGCGCAAGGTGCAGGGACAATGGATATTGTATAACAACTACGTGCTATGCGGATATGTACACAGCAAAGCGGTGGATATAATGAGAGCTGACGGACGGAGAGAGGTGAAATACAACACGGAGTGGACGGTAAAAGGACGTCTCTTTCTGTACGGCAAGCTGAAAGAGAATAACATCATTCCGCTAATAGAGCAAGATGTAAAGAAAGAGCAAGAAGTGAAACAGCCTATGCAACAGGCATTAAACCTATAGACTATGGACGAGAAGAGTATAAAAGAGCAGCTTGATCGCATAGAGGAGTATTCAAGAATAGCTGCAAAGCAAGTGCTGAACATTACAGAAGCAGCCTTCATCCTCGACATGACAACGCAATCGGTAAGGAAAAAGGTAAGAGAGCGAGAGCTGCCAGCCTATAAGCCAAACCCCAACAGGTTGTATTTCAAGAAAGAAGACCTTGAAAATTGGATGCTCCAGAACAGGAGGGACACGATGGAGGAAATGGAGAGTGAAGCCGTTTACTACTGCATGACACATGGAAAGGAATAATGTTTAAGTGTTGATAAAATTGAAGCGCACATAGCTCATGGGAGCAAAGTCTGCACTGGATAGTCAGACAGAAGGGGCAGTTCGATTCTGCATGTGCGCCTTATATGCCCGATACCGAGGCAATAGAAATCGGATAGGATAAACCTTCCTGAAGAGGTACGCATACCCAAAAGGAGTGCTGTTGACTACAGATAGTGCTTAGATGCGGAAGTAGCAAGATGATTACCTACACTGATAGAGGTGGAATTGAGAAAGTCTTGGAGTGGAAAGGTGAAGAAGCAGTCTTCTGCCGTAACCCTTATATAAGATAAGGATAGCAGGATTCGGAAGCGCACCCATACAAAGAAGTTCAAGATTTCATCTTCTCTGTCGTACATTGCAGCAGCAATGTCATTAAAAGCCTTGTTGCCGAACTCAGCAACTTTGGCGTACCAAGATTTCAAGCTGTTCCGTCCTTGCTCCTTGTCACACCGCTGCGAGAAAA
>CAVKAH010000153.1:0-4882 GCA_963654095.1 Oscillospiraceae bacterium | reverse complement strand
CATTGGTCATGTCTGGAAGGAGCTCTTCTATGAACGCTCCAGGTACGATTGCTCCAGCACCAGCAAGCGCACTCCATGTCAGTACTGCCCATGGGCGACTCTGCAAATAGGTACGTGAGAAGACGCACCACCTTGTCTTAATGAAAACGAAGAGTACCAGCATACTGTATATAGCTGATGTTAGTATCACGGCATCGATACCACCATCCTTTCCCGCTATAAGTTTCCACAACCAAGGCACTATACTTCCACATAGTGCTACTATCACTATAAACGTAAGCAACTGCCTCAATACGATGAGCCACAGACTCTCTTTCTTTTCTGCCATATCTATCATATCATGTCTTTTAAGCATATTAGCGTATCTTCTTTGTCCTTTTCAAGCTGTCGCATCAGTGCCTTCTCCGACTCAAATTTCTTCTCTCCGCGCAGGCGTTTTACGAATGTTACCTTCAGGATAGTATTATATAGGTCGCCATGATAGTCGAAGATATTGACCTCCATCGTTGTTGTGTCGCCATTAAATGTAGGGCGGTTGCCGATGTTCATCATTGCTGGATGGCGGCTACCATCCTCAAGAGTGGCTATCACAGCATATACGCCGTGGGCGGGTATTAGCTTCTGCATATTTTTTATATCCAGATTTGCCGTAGGAAATCCCATCTTCCTGCCTTCCTGCACACCACTTACCACCTTGCCCGACAGACTATACCTATACCCAAGACATACGGCAGCCATTTCCATTTCACCTTCTGAAAGGAAAGCACGTGCTACTGATGAACTTACATTAATACCATTCTGCACGAAAGCCTCTGCTCGAATAACGTCGATACCCAACTGTTTGCCATACTCTACATATTCGTCGAAGCCCTCCGAGCGGTTATGTCCGAAACGGTTGTCGTAGCCTATTATCAAGTGTCTCACTCCGAGACGCTCTTTCAATACGGACTTCATAAACTGATATGCCGACTGCGATGCCGTCTTTTCATCAAATGGCAACACCTCACAACGGTCTACACCAGTCTGGCGGAGCATCTCCACCTTCTCTTGCAACGTACTTAGCATCTGCGGCTGATAGTCGCTATGCAGCACTTGTCGTGGATGATGGTCAAAGGTTATTACCATTGATTTTAGTCCATGTGCCTTGGCGTCCTTCTTTACTTGGTCTATCAAGAATCGATGTCCGCAATGTACTCCATCAAAGAAACCTATTGTTGCAACGAAACCTTTATCATCAGTTCCTGTCGACTCATCCAATAACCACCCCCATTCATCTCCATTCTTTACATGAAGGGTATGTAAACCTAATGCTTCTGCTGCCTTGCAGTTATTTAAAGAGTCGTCTATAAACAACGTTTCGCTTGCCACGGCACCTGTTTCCTCAAGCAGAGTGGTAAAAATTCGTGGGTCTGGTTTTGTCAAACCCATTTTGTAGGAGATAAACTTCTTATCGAAATAGTAGTCGGGGGTATGACCTGCATTGAAAAAAAACCGTTTTTCCGACTTCTCCCAATGCACGGGGTTGCTGTTACTAAGCAGATAAATATTATATTTCTCATGCAATCGCTCTATCTTTTCCAAGCGATGCACGGGAATTTCAGTAAGCAGTTCACCCCACGCCTCACTTATCTCTTCATCTGTAGCCGTACAACCAGGGGCACGAAGACGTATCTCGCGACAGAATTCTTCCACGTCTATCTTACCCATTTCAAGGTCGAGGAACATGTCTATCTGCTTACATTCGTCAACATAGTGTGCTATCTCGCCTGCTCCGATGCGTTCCAAAGCCTCTATACACTTTTGTTTGTCGAGGTCTACGATTACGCAACCGAAGTCGAACACTATATTTTTTATACCTTTCAATATATTATCATTCATTGTCTTCTCACTTTTTCCTTGTTGCAAGTCGCCATATCTCACCTATCCAAAGTACTACCGACGTGCCACATATTATATATAGCCATTCGGCGAACGACAATGATACTGTCCTGAACATCTTACCGCCAAAGGTTACTATCGCCCATTGACCAAACAGTATCATCATCATTATACCCAACAACCCACGGTCTTTCGTTATGCCGTGGAGTGCCGACTTACCACTACCAAGTGCTTTGGCGTTAAGCAAGTTCCAGAACTGCAACATTACAAATGTGGTGAAGAACATAGAAAGCTCGTGCAACTGCACCTCTCCGTCGTTTTGCAGACAATGCAAAAGATATATGAACATCGCTATAAACATTATCACCCCTATGCCAAGAATGCTCTGAAGCATCGGTTTGGTGATGATAAAATCTGTCTGGCGGCGCGGTTTGTCATTCATAACATCCTTTGTTGGCGGCAACGAAGCAAGTGCCATTGCGGCAAAGGTGTCCATAATGAGGTTCACCCATAGGATCTGCGTTACGGTGAGTGGCATCTCCGTGCCTATCACTGAACCAGCAAGAACCAACAACAAGGCTGCTACATTTACCGTGAGCTGGAAAAAGAGGAACCTCTGTATATTCTTATACAACGAACGTCCCCACATCACGGCATTTACAATACTGCCAAAGGAGTCGTCTAACAGCGTCATGTCGCTGGCATCCTTAGCCACGCTGGTGCTGGAACCGAGAGATAGTCCTACGTGGGCATGGTTCAGAGCAGGGGCATCGTTAGTGCCGTCGCCTGTTACAGCTACCACTTGTCCGTGTTTCTGAAGCATAGATACGAGTCGCTGCTTATCGGTAGGACGTGCTCTGCACATCACTTTCAGCTTTTCCACACATTTGTAAGCCTCATCATCAGTCATTGCAGCAAAGTCTGCCCCCGACACTATCGACTCTCTATCACTATCTTCTCCCCATATTCCTATCTGTCGGGCTATCTCTTTTGCCGTGGCTGCCGTATCGCCAGTAACGATTTTCACTTCTATTCCTGCCTTTCCGCAGTCTTTTACCGCCCCTGGAACGTCCTGACGAATAGGATCGGTAATTCCAACTATGGCTTGCAACGTCATTTCCGACAAGTTATTTGCTTGTCGCTCTGCTTCATCCATGGTTATATCTACAGGTAACTGCTTGTATGCAAAGGCTAAGGTACGCATTGCCTTGTTCTGCCATCCTTGCAGGGTATTGCCTACAATTTGTTGTTCTTCTTCGCCGATGGTACATGCTGCGGAGATTATCTCTGGAGCTCCTTTTACCACGAGTAGAACCTTACCGTCATGCTTTACAACGGTTGCCATATACTTCCTCTCCGTAGAGAAAGGCAACTGATACACTATTTCTTCTGCCTTGCGCAAGTCGGAATAGTCTATGCCTCTTGCATTTAGCCATAGGAGCAGAGCCACCTCTGTAGGGTTTCCGATACCTTTTATTTTCTGTCCACTGGTATTTCCAGGAGTATCATCCTCACTGATTAGTTCAAGATGCGCCGTACTGTTTACGGCAAAAGCCTTTGAGAGCAAGTCCTCATCGCCGTGTAGCAACTTCATGTCTGCCACCTGCATACGGTTCTCCGTCAGTGTGCCCGTCTTATCGGTACAGATTACGGTTACTGCTCCCATTGTTTCACAAGCATGCAACTTTCTTACAAGGTTGTTACTCTTTAACATTCGTCGCATATTCAGGGCTAGGGCAAGGGTTATAGCCATCGGCAGCCCCTCTGGCACTGCCATTACGATGAGCGTTAGTGCCATCATAAAGTATTTCAGCACTATCTCTGCCATCTTGAAATAGTCGGTGGTATGCCACAATGGGTTTACCATTATGTCGTGAACAAGGAATATTACGAATGGGGCTACCGAGAGAACGATACCAAACTTACTTATTATCTTCGCTAATTTGTCGAGTTGTATGCCGAGCGGAGTCTTCACGTTTGTCGCCTCCATACTCTTTCGTGCCACTTTACCTATCTCTGTCTGGTCGCCAACTGCCGTTACTCGCAGTTCTCCTCTTCCGTTCATAACCATCGTACTGCGTAGTACCATATTGGCAGGATAGGTGGTTTCTGTTGCTTCGTCTGCTTCTACGCCCTTCTCCGCTATAGGTTCTCCCGTTAGCGACGACTCGTCAATCTGCAGATTAACGGCTTTCAGCAGTTGTCCGTCGGCAGGTATCTCGTCGCCAGTCTCTATCAGAACGATGTCGCCGACTACCACATCCTTGCGCTTCACCTCTACTACGTGTCCGTCTCGTCTCACCTTTACAGGCTGTTCCTCATTGATGGCGGTAAGCACATCAAACTTCTTTGCTGCGTCTTGTTCAAAGATAAAACCTATCGTCGTAGCAAGAAATATAGCTATAAAGATACCTATCGTTTCGATAAAATCGTTCTCGATAAATGCCAACACTAATGATACTACCGCTGCAACGAGCAGTATCTGTATTATAGGGTCTTTATATTTCTCAAGATATTGCTTCCATACGCTTGCACGCTGTGGTGGTGTGAGGATGTTCTCACCGTTTTTTCGCTTGCTATCCTCCACTTCTTGTGTGGTTAGTCCACGCAAAAAACTATTGTCAGCTATTTCTTTTTCCATATTTTCAATATCCTCTCTTATTGTTTTTATATGTATAAAGCGTTGCAAAGTTAGCATAAATAATGTAATATCACTATTCTGCGAGGCTTTTCAACTGCTTTTTTATCTAAAAAAAACGATTAAACGAGAGCAATAAAAATTTATTTTATATTGCCGAGCTTGAGTTTTTTATCCCAAAAAATGTAAATATAACACCACGAAATAAGATTTTCTTCCTTAAAATTTGGAAGTTCAAACAAATACTATTACCTTTGCATCCGCAAACTTAACCACTAGTTGGTTGGTATCGGGCTTTTAGCTCAGTTGGTTAGAGCAACAGACTCATAATCTGGAGGTCCTAGGTTCAAGCCCTAGATGGCCCAC
>CAVKAH010000152.1:0-4896 GCA_963654095.1 Oscillospiraceae bacterium | reverse complement strand
GATTTATACTCTATAGGTAAATGATTTAAAATTCAACATTATACGAAAACATTTGGCAATTAATGGAAAAAAAAGTATTTTTGCACTTTGGGGAAATGTTGAAAGATTTTATAAGCTACTTTTATAAGCTGCTTTCTTAATAAATTTCATAAGTTTATGGCAAGATTGTGGTTTGCAAATACAGAGCACCAAAGAGTATGCTTTTGAATATAGGAAACAAAGGAGTATAAACAAGAAAAGAAATAAGTATATAAGATTTTAATTCAATAATGGAACAGGAATTTGAGCTCATAGCAAAGACCTTTATGGGATTGGAGCCAGTGTTGGCACAGGAACTTACTCAACTGGGAGCTAACAATGTAGAGATTGGACGACGAATGGTGTCGTTTACGGGTAACAAAGAGATGATGTATCGTGCAAACTTTCAGTTGCATACAGCAATACGAATCCTTAAACCTATTAAGCACTTTAAGGCGCAGAGCGCAGATGATGTTTATAACGAAGTAAAGAAGATAGATTGGAGTAAATATCTTGATTTGAAAGATTGCTTTGCCGTAGACTCTGTAGTGTTCTCTGAGGAATTCCGCCATTCTAAATTCGTGGCATATAAGGTGAAAGATGCCATAGTAGACCAGTTTAGAGAAAAGACAGGAACAAGACCAAATATTTCTGTAGCTAATCCAGATATACGCTTGAATATTCATATTGCCGAGGATAAATGTACTCTTTCTCTCGACTCAAGTGGTGAGAGCTTGCACAGAAGAGGCTATCGTCAGGAGTCGGTAGAAGCTCCTTTGAATGAGGTGCTTGCAGCAGGAATGATACTTATGTCAGGTTGGAATGGCGATACAGATTTCTATGATCCTATGTGTGGCTCTGGAACAATCGTTATTGAGGCAGCACTCATTGCGCATAATATGGCACCAGGCTTGTTCAGAAAAGAGTTTGCTTTTGAAAAATGGAAAGATTTTGATGCAGATTTGTTCGATTCTATATATAACGACGACTCTCATGAACGAGAGTTTACCCACCACATCTATGGCTCGGATGTAGATATGAAAGCTGTGAACACAGCTATTATGAATGTTAAAGCTGCAGGATTGAGTAAGGATATTACCATCAGTTGTGCTGACTTTAAGGATTTCAAGCAGCCAGAAGAAAAATCTTTCATGATTACTAATCCACCTTATGGTGAACGTATCTCAACACCAAATCTTTTGGGTACATACAAGATGATAGGTGATACACTGAAACATAAGTTCAAGAATGGTGAGGCTTGGGTGTTGAGTTATCGTAAGGAATGTTTCGACGAAATAGGTCTTAAGCCATCTCAGAAGATACCTCTCTATAATGGTTCGCTGGAATGTGAGTTCCGCAAATACTTGATGTTTGAAGGAGGATTTAAAGACTTCCGTAGCGAAGGAAATATCCTAAAGACAGAGGAAGAGAAAAAGCAGATGGCGGAGAAACATCGTTTTAAGGAACATCGCGAGTTTAAGAAGAAACTTGATGAGACGGATGAGTTTGACGATGATGATATACGTTCCTTTAAATTCCGCAAGAGTCCTTATAGTAAAGATCTAGACGGATTTGAATCTAAGAAGGATAGAAAACCATATTCAAATGAGCACAAAAGTCGCAGCGGCAACGATGATGAAAGAGGTAAGGGACGTAAGCCTTTCAATAAAGGAAAACGCTCTTTTGACAAAGGCAACCGCAAAGGCGGCAAATCTTATGGGAAGGATGATAGAAAATACAACAAATTCAACCGCAATAATGAATAAGCTTTATATAAATAAGGTGGCACGACTTTTTGCCGTTGCCGCTGTTTTTCTCCTATCTGTAATGAACGGACTTGCACAAAATAAGCAGTTTACGCTTGAAGACCTAAACTTCGGCGGTACGAACTATCATAACATGATTCCTGAATACAGAAATCTTACGTGGTGGGGAGACCAGTTGGTAAGGCGTAATCCAGAGGATTGCAAACTTGTAGATAAATCAACAGGCAAGGAAACACAGCTGTTTACTGTTGAACAAGTAAACAAATGGATGGGAGCTACCGAAGAGACAAAAATAAGAAATCTTGGTTATGCCTCTTTTCCTTATGCAGATAAGAGTCTTGTTGTGCTAAAAAACAAGACAGAACGTTTACTCGTAGACTTCAAAAAGAAGAAGGTTTTTTGGAGACAAGCGCATGAAAACGAAACTGTTGCCGACTGGAATGTACAGTCAAAATACTTGGCTTTCGTAAAAGAAAACAACCTCTTTGTTACAGATGCTAACGGAAAGACAGAGCAGATAACAACGGATGGTAGTAGAGAGATCGTTTATGGACAGGCTGTTCATCGCAATGAGTTTAATTGTAATGAAGGACTTTTCTGGAGTAAAGACGGCAAGAAACTCGCTTTCTACAGGATGGATCAGTCGATGGTGGCAGACTATCCGCAGGTAAATACCTTTGAACGTGAAGCGACATACGAGCCCGACAAGTATCCAATGGCAGGAATGGCAAGTCATAAAGTTACAGTCGGCGTGTATGATACCACTACGGGGAAAACCGTTTATCTTAATGCAGGCGATCCTACCGACAGATATTTTACCAATATCTCATGGGCTCCTGATGGCAAACGTATATATATGTTTGAACTCAATAGAGACCAGAACGACTGTCGTTTAACCGCTTATGATACAGCTACAGGTGAGAAAACAGGTGAGCTATATCGTGAGGTGGATGAAAAATATGTAGAGCCATTACATCCGATAATGTTCTTGCCATGGGATGACAGTAAATTTATTATGCAGAGCCGTTATGACGGATATAATCATTTATATCTATGTTCAATAGGAATGCACGGTAGTAGAATGGCAAGTAATACAGAGTCTCTTGAAGTAGAACAGTTGACCAGTGGCGAATGGGAGGTTATTGACGTTCTGGGATTTAATGTAAATAAGAAAAGTTTGATATACATTTCAAATGAGTGTAATCCTATACAGACTAATATCTATGCTGTGGATGTAAATACAGGAAAGAGAACTCTTATAGACGATAATGGCAAGGGTTGGCATGCCGCAGCGACATTGAGTGGAAACGGAAAATATGTTTGCGATAATTATCAAACACCAGACGTACCTCGTAGAATAGTTGTCGTAAATACAGAAAATGGAAAGCGAAACAAGATATTTGAGGCGAAAGACCCATGGAAAGAGAAGGGGTATAGCGTACCAGAATATTCGTGTGGAACAATAAAGGCAGCTGACGAAAAGACAGATCTTTATTACAGAATGGTAAAACCTTTAGATTTCGACCCTAACAAGAAATATCCTACTGTGGTATATGTCTATGGCGGTCCTCATGCTCACAACGTTGATGCACGTTGGCATTGGTGCAGTCGTTCGTGGGAAACATACATGGCACAAAAGGGCTATCTGCTCTTTATCCTCGACAATCGTGGTAGTGAACATCGTGGTAAGGATTTCGAGCAAGCCACTTTCCGTCAGCTTGGACAAGAAGAGATGAAAGACCAAATGAAGGGTGTAGAATTCTTAAAGTCGCTTCCTTATGTCGACACAGATAGAATAGGCGTTCATGGCTGGAGCTTCGGAGGATTTATGACCATATCATTGATGACAAACTATCCGGATGTATTCAAGGTAGGAGTAGCTGGAGGTCCTGTTATCGATTGGAAATGGTATGAGGTGATGTATGGCGAGAGATACATGGACACTCCACAAAGTAATGCAGAGGGATACGAAAAAACTTCACTAATCAATAAGGCAAAAGACTTAAAGGGAAAGTTGCAGATTATAATCGGTATGAACGACCCAACTGTTGTGCCGCAGAACGCATTGATGTTCCTTAATGCTTGTACAGAAGCGGGCACTCAGCCAGATTTCTTTGCTTATCCTGGTGAAGGACATAATATGATGGGACATAAGAGTGTGCATCTTCATGAGCGCATAACCCAATATTTTGAAGACTATTTAAAATAACCAGCAATTAGTTATCCCCTGTATCGCTTTTCTTGAATGATACAGGGGATAGCCATTGATTGGAACTTAGAGTATAATTTGCAAATATATTTTGCTCTATTAACTTTATATTGTACTTTTGCAAATATAAATAAATCTTTCAAGTAAGTAAAATTATGAAAATACTTCTTTTAGGTAGTGGTGGACGCGAGCATGCTTTGGCTTGGAAAATAGCGCAAAGCCCTAAAGTAGAAAAACTTTTTATTGCTCCAGGTAATGCTGGAACTGCAACAGTTGGCGAAAATGTAGATATTAAAGCTGACGACTTTGAGGCATTAAAAAGTTTCTGTGCAGAAAATGTTATAGATATGGTCGTCGTTGGACCAGAAGACCCGCTTGTAAAAGGTATTTATGATGATTTTAAGAAAGATATCCGCACAAAAGATATTCCTGTTATAGGACCATCAAAAAAAGGTGCAGTACTTGAGGGTTCTAAGGATTTTGCAAAAGGTTTTATGGAGAGACATAATATTCCAACAGCAAAATACAAGACATTTAATGGTGCAAATATCGAGGAAGGACTAAAGTTCCTTGAAACATTAAAAGCACCATACGTTTTAAAAGCCGACGGACTTTGTGCAGGAAAAGGAGTATTGATATTGCCAACCCTTGAAGAAGCAAAGAAAGAACTGAAAGAGATGCTTGGCGGAATGTTTGGTAATGCTTCCGCTCAAGTTGTAATAGAAGAGTTCTTAAGTGGAATAGAATGTTCTGTTTTCGTTCTTACAGATGGTAAGAATTATAAGATTTTGCCAGAAGCAAAAGACTATAAGCGTATTGGTGAACATGATACTGGATTGAACACAGGAGGAATGGGAAGTGTAACCCCTGTTCCTTTTGCCACTGCGGAGTGGATGCAGAAGG
>CAVKAH010000151.1:0-4925 GCA_963654095.1 Oscillospiraceae bacterium | reverse complement strand
ATGTATATGTGTGTACATCCAGACGACCCTCCATTCCAGATACTCGGTCTTCCACGCATCGTTACATCAGACGAAGACATACAGTGGTTCCTCAATGCCGTAGACAATCCTCATAACGGACTAACCTTCTGCGCGGGCTCGCTCTCGGCAGGAGCACACAACGATGTACAGCAGTTGGCTCGCAAATATGCCTCACGCACATGGTTCGTACACATGCGCTCATGCCATATCTTCAAAGACGGCAACTTTACAGAAGCCTCGCATCTCGGCGGAAGGGCAGACCTTATAGAGCTGGCACGCATCTTCGAGCTTGAAGAGGAGCGCAGAAGCTTTAACCCAAACATAGCACGCCTACCAATGCGAGTAGACCACGGAATGACGATGCTCGGAGACGATGAGCGAGGATATAATGCAGGCTATAGCTTCTTGGGCAGAATGTTTGCCATGGGGCAGGTACAGGGAATAATAGCAACCGTAGACAGAGAGCTCGGAAAGCCATTCCATCAACCAGGTTTCTGGGAGGAATAATTGTAGAATAGAGTGGTGGGTAACTTTTAGAATACGCCATAAATTTTTTTAGAACACTCCATAAATAAAAAAGAGAAATAATGAAAAACCTATTTGATATAAAAGACAACGTAGTAGTGATTACAGGAGGAACAGGAATCTTGGGTCGCTGCATAGCAAAATATCTTGCACAAGAAGGAGCTAAGGTTATAATCTTAGGCAGAAAAGAAGAAGTGGGCAAGCAGATTGTTGACGAAATCACTGCTGAAGGCGGACAATGCGAGTTCATGAAGACCGATGTGATGAGCAAAGAGGTAGTAGAGAAGAACTGTGCCGACATACTCGAAAAATATGGAAAGGTAGACACGTTGCTCAATGCAGCAGGCGGAAATATGCCAGGAGCAACAATAGGACCAGACGGAAACATCTTCGACCTGAAGACAGAAGACTTCCAAAAGGTTCTCAACCTAAACCTAACGGGAACCGTAATCCCCACACAGATATTCCTCAAGCCAATGGTGAAGCAAGGAAAAGGCTCAATCATCAACTTCTCATCGATGGCAGCCTTCCGTCCTCTAACACGTGTTTGCGGATATGCTGCAGCAAAGGCAGGAATAAGCAACTTCACGGCTTTTATGGCAACAGAATGTGCAAAGAAATTCGGTGAAGGCATACGTGTAAACGCCATTGCACCAGGGTTCTTCCTAACAGAGCAGAATCGCTCATTGCTGACAAACCCCGACGGCACATACACACAGCGTGGGCAAGACGTAATACGCCAGACACCATTTGGCAGAATGGGCGACCCTGAAGAACTCTGCGGCACCATACACTACCTGATGAGCGATGCCTCAAAATTCGTTACAGGCATGGTGGCAGTAGTAGACGGAGGCTTCAACATCTATGCAATGTAAACCTTTACGTGTTATTAATTGCAAAAAACGGACAACATATTAAATAAAATATTACCTTTGCACTGCATTTGAAAAGCACAACCTCTTATGGAGAGCGTATGCTAAGAAAAATACAGCAGAGAAAACAATTATTATAACATATAAAAATCATGAAAGAACTAAAAGCTTTGAACAAGCGCACGGCTCCTAAGAGCGTCGCTCCTGAGAAAATCATCCAGTTTGGTGAAGGTAACTTCCTCCGTGCATTCGTAGATTGGATTGTATGGAATATGAACAAGAAGACCGATTTCAACGGTTCTGTTGTTGTAGTACAGCCTTTGGCACAGGGTATGGTAGACTGGTTGAACGGTCAGGACTGTCTGTATCACGTAAACCTTCAGGGTAAAGAGAATGGTCAGCCTGTAAACACATTGGAGCGTATCGACGTAATCAGCCGTTGCTTGAACCCATATTCACAGAATCAGGCATTCATGGCATTGGCAGAGCAGCCAGAGATGAGATTTATCATCTCTAACACCACAGAAGCTGGTATCGCTTTCGACGACTCTTGCAAGTTTACTGACGCTCCAGCAGCATCATATCCAGGCAAGCTCGTTCAGCTCCTCTTCCATCGTTATAAGTTCTTCGAGGGCGACCCTACAAAGGGTATGATCCTTATGCCATGTGAGCTTATCTTCTTGAACGGACATCACCTCAAGGAGTGCATCTATCAGTATATCGAACTATGGAAAGAGGATATGGGTGCCGACTACGAAGGCTTCAAGGCATGGTTCACAGACAACTGCTTCGTTTGCGCTACATTGGTAGACCGTATCGTACCAGGATTCCCACGTGATACTATCAAGGAAATACAGCAGAAAGTTTGCTACAAGGATAACCTCGTAGTAAAGGCAGAAAGCTTCCACCTCTGGGTAATCGAGAAGGCAGAGAACATGACAGTAGAGCAGATGCAGGAAGAATTCCCAGCACACAAGGCAGGTCTGCACGTTCTTATCACAGACAACGAGAAACCATACCACGAGCGTAAGGTTACTCTATTGAATGGTCCTCACACAGTGCTTAGCCCTGTAACATACTTGAGCGGTGTAAACATCGTACGCGACGCTTGCGAGCATCCAGTACTCGGCAAGTATATCCACAAGGTACAGTTCGACGAGCTTATGCAGACTCTTAACTTGCCAATGGATGAGCTTCAGCAGTTTGCAGCTGACGTGCTAGAGCGTTTCGAAAACCCATTCGTAGACCACCAGGTAACAAGCATTATGCTTAACTCATTCCCTAAGTATGAAACTCGCGACCTTCCAGGAGTTAAGATCTACTTAGAGCGTAAGGGTGAGCTTCCACAGGGATTGGTATTCGGTCTTGCAGCTATCATCACATACTACAAGGGTGGTGTGCGTGAGGATGGTGCTCCTATCCAGCCAAACGACGACCAGAAGATTATCGACAAGCTTCAGGAACTCTGGGCAACAGGCGATACTCAGAAGGTTGCAGAGGGCGTTCTCGCATTCGATTACATCTGGCATGAGGATCTGAACAAGACAGTTCCTGGATTGACAGAACTCGTAAAGAAAGACCTTGACCTCATTCAGGAGAAGGGTATGCTCGAGGCTGTTAAGACTATCCTCTAATAACAGAGATTGACAAAACAGCTATATATAAAGAACACTTAATGGCTTTATATAAAACACAATAGCTTTGTCTATTATAGAAAAGCTTTAAACAAAAAGATAAAGGACGGTTTGGATATATGTGTATTCATTCCGTCCTTATTCTATATACATATCTCATTAGTTTTTTATATACGTATATCATTAGATTTCATACACGTATCTTATTAGATTTTATATACGTTTATTATTAGGTAAAGAAAATAGTAATAATCCTTGGCTTTTAATATAAAAAAAAGTATCTTTGCAATGTCGTAATTGTTAATACAATAGCTATGTAAAACAACAATCTAAACAAAAATAATATGGAAAATAACAAAGAACTTATTGCTTTGTGCGAAGAGAAAGCACAGCAGTGGCTCACTCCTGCTTTTGATGAGGAGACACGTAATGAGGTTAAGGCAATGCTACAGGCTGACGACAAGTCGGCTCTTATAGATGCTTTCTATCAGAATCTAGAATTCGGAACAGGCGGACTGAGAGGTATAATGGGTGCTGGAACAAACCGCATGAACAAATATATCGTAGGTATGGCAACACAGGGATTTGCTAATTACATACTCAAAGCATTCCCAGGAGAGAAGAACTTGAGCGTAGTCGTTGGTCATGACTGTCGTAACAATTCTCGTCTCTTTGCAGAAACAGTGGCTGCCATCTTCTCAGCAAACGGTATTAAGGCATATCTGTTTGAAGGCTTGCGCCCTACACCAGAGATATCATTCGCTATCCGTGAGCTTGGAGCAAAGGCAGGTGTAAACGTTACTGCCTCTCACAACCCTAAAGAGTATAACGGATACAAAGCATATTGGAGCGATGGAGCACAAGTTCTTGCACCACATGACACTGGTATCATCGAAGAAGTCAATAAGGTAAAGATTGATGATGTTAAGTTTGAAGCCAACTGGGATCTTATTAAGATTATCGGTGGAGAGATGGACTACAACTATATGCAGGCTGTACACACAGCACTTATAGACCAAGAGGTGATAAACCGTCAGAAAGACCTTAACATCGTTTATACTCCAATGCACGGAACAGGACGCGTGATCGTGCCAATGTGCCTCCGTTCATGGGGATTCCAGAATATCAATGTCGTACCAGAGCAGATGGTCGTTGACGGAAACTTCCCAACAGTAGTTTCTCCTAACCCAGAGAACTCTGAGGCTATGACACTCGGAATGAAGCTCGGAACAAAACTTAATGCAGACCTCGTTGTGGCAACCGACCCAGATGCTGACCGCTTGGCTATCGTTTGTCGTGATGATAAGGGCGAGTGGGTTATCATCAATGGTAACCAGACTTGCATGATGTTCTGCTATTATATCATCGCAAACAAGAAGAAACTTGGTTTGCTGAAGCCTACAGATTTCCTCGTTAAGACTATCGTTACTACAGAGGTTATCGCAGAGATTGCAAAGAAGAATGATGTGGAGCTTCGCGACTGCTATACTGGCTTTAAGTGGATAGCACGTGAGATTGCTATCTCTGAAGGTAAGCAAGACTATATCGGTGGAGGTGAGGAGAGCTTCGGCTTCTTGCCATACGACAAAGTGCGTGATAAGGATGCTCCTGCTTCTATCTGCTTGATTTGCGAGATTGCAGCTTGGGCAAAGGATCAGGGAAAGACTCTTTACGACTTGCTCATGCAGATTTATCAGGAGTACGGCTTCTCAAAGGAATTCACCATTAATGTAGTTCGTCCAGGAAAGTCTGGTGCTGACGAGATTAAGCAGATGATGGAGAACTTCCGTAGTAACCCTCCAAAGGAGCTTGGTGGTAGCAAAGTTGTTCTGTGGAAAGACTATAAGACTCTCGAGGCTACAAAGGCTGACGG
>CAVKAH010000150.1:0-4973 GCA_963654095.1 Oscillospiraceae bacterium | reverse complement strand
ACTTATCTCTCCCTTATTATATACGAGCAGCTTGCTGTGGTCTCTCTGTTCAAGAGGGAATTTTGCTATTCTTTCTTCTGGAAGAGGATAATTATAATCGTTAATCTTTATATGTTTTACATCCATTATTTTATGTGTTTATTATTGCTAACTATAATATTCTTTTATCTCAATCACACCGACATTATGCAAGCACACAGTGCTGAAATGATATAAATGCATACAATCGTGAGGATAACAATATCTATCGTGCCTATGGTGAAGCCTTTCGACGTGTATTGGGTTGACACAAACTCACCACCAGGATATAGTATTGAAAAGAGCTTAGTATATCCGTAGTACACTCCAAAACCCATCAACGCTCCCCACAACATACCGACAACAATATCTGAGGGGTAATGCATACCGAGGTAAAGACGGGTGAAACAGTTTGTCAAAGACCATACAAGCATAGCGGTAAAGAGCTTTCCGTTTCTTACCAAGAGGGAGAAAAACACTGTTAAACTTACCGTATTGGCAGCATGAGAAGAGAAGAAACTGAAGTCTTTTGACCCATAATTTGCCACTGAATGTACCACATCAATCAACGAAGGGTCGTTCACTGGGCGCAGTCTGCCTACTATTGGTTTTATGATATAATCGTTTATTCCGCCCGTCAATAGCACACATAATACTGCAGCCCCTATGATTAGCATTATCTGCGACATAGTTTCGCTATTGTATATCACAAGATATAGCAATGCTATATATAAAGGTATCCATACGATACCTGATGTTAGGGTTAGCATCAAGCCATCAAAAAACGATGACCCGCACCCATTAAACAGTTCAAGAATTGCTACGTCTAAGCTTCCTTGCATTATTGTTCCTTCCTTAAATTTTCTCTATCTGCGATACGTGGAGCCAACCTTCCCTGTTGTCGCCAAGGCGTACATACTTCCAATCCGCCATGCTGTCGTCCAAGATGTCTACCTTTGTGCCTTCGTGAATTACTGCTATATTTGTGGCTTTGTCATCAGGAGTCTTCTTCAGCTGTAGAGATGGAGCAACGACTATTGCACCTGAACGGTTTAAGAACTGCGACTTTTGTCTATTTGCGCACGTTATGCTCAAGATTACAATTACGGCAAAGAATATGCAAGAGAAGAACCCTACTTTCCTAACAGCTACCTTGGAAGACAATAGATATATAGCTGCCATAACGAAAGCAAGTATCAAGCAGAGCAACGATACTATTGCCCAACTGTCTATAGACATAAAGTTGACAACTGATTTGTACCACTGAACGAGAAACATTTGTGGTTCTGGCGTTATCTTATCGATAGTCTTCGACTGTGCAAGTTGCAAATTAAACTGTATGTCGCTATTGCTTGGAGAGAGCGAAAGTGCCCTCTCGTAGTTTAATATCGCATAGGTGATATTGTCGGAGCGGTAATATGCATTGCCGAGATTATAATAAAGCTCAGCACTCGCACCACCCTTCAGCAAGTCGCGATAGTCTTTTATCGCCTGCTGATAATTACCTTTTTTGTATTCAGCATCAGCATTTTGCTTCGTTATGGCTAATGCTGGCATTGTCATTATCATGAAAAACAACAGGAGAGAAAGGTGCTTCTTGGAGCTTTTTGATATTGATTTCAATGAGTCTTCTATAGAAGTAATCGTATTCATCGCATTCTCGAATATTTCATTCATATCTTCCGACGCTGCAGAAGGAGAATATCTCTCCAGCTCACACACGTCAATTATACTGATAAACCGCTCTGTTAGCGATGTGTCAACGCCCTTGGAAAGCAAGATACTCTCTACATTATCTCTATTAAGTTCATTGGCTGAAAGATTGAATTTCTCCTCGGCATATCCCCAAAGGGCTTTCAAAATGTCGTCGTAGAATATCTTTTTCTTACCATGAAGCATAGAGTTGTTTGCCTGGCGCAATCTCTTTAATGCCACTCTGTTGGCACGTTTGTTCTTCTGACGCTGTATATCGTTGTCAAGAGAGATATATTTGCGGAGCGAAAGCATTACTGATACCGCAACAAGAACTATCAAAACGAAGACAATCCAATATGTCATAGAACCGAAGAAGAAGCTGTTTACATCCTGCACATCGGCATCTCCCTCCATAATAGGCTTAATGTCCTTGTTCTTCAAATCGCCGTTAAACTCACTGGCGGATGATGACGACGCATCGCCCTTGCTAACATTTATCTCAAACGACTGTGTCTTCACAGTCTTGTATGTATGACTCTGAGTATCGAAATATGTAAACTCTATTGCTGGAATAGTATATTTTCCCTGATTGCGAGGTACGGCAATAAAGTCGTAAATCATATTTCCTTCCAGTCCGTTGGTTGTTATCTTTGTCTTGTCTGTTATCTTCGGGTCGTATTTATCAAAGTCTTTAGGGAATAGTACTACAGGCTTTTTAATCAGCTTCATATTGCCATTTCCGCTTATAACAACCCTCAGAGTGAACGGATCATTAGTCTTTATGTCCTTCTTATTTAGTTGAGCACTGATATTAAATGTACCTACACCACCCGAAAAAGATGTAGGTTTCGTAGGGAGAGGCAGCACATTAAGGGTCAGACCTGGTGCTTTAATGTCTCTTTTTACCTCAACATAAGCTGAGCCACCATTGAAGAAAGCTTCAATAGGGTCTACATTTCTGTTTTGCTGAACTACGGAACCCTTAAACACAATGCTAGGCACTTTCAGTGAACCTGCCATCTGTGGATACATTATGTATTGGCTCCATGTTACACAACGGTATGGTCTGCCATTAAGATTCTCTATATGGAAAGATTTTTGCTGAGGCAATGGAACCTCTAAGGTATGGAATCCCGTTAAGTCAGGCATATCACCTTTCAGCTCAGTGAGGTCTACAAGCGTATAGACCTTGTATGTTAACACCACAGGTTCTTGCTCATAAACCTTGCTCTTGTTGGCACTTACCTTTATAAACAAGTCGGAACCCTTTATCGCAGAGCCAGCCGAACGCATCTGTGGCTCATCATTTGAGCTGTCGTGCATCTTAGGAGCACCAGAGCTGGAAGTACTCTTTCCTGATACTTTTATTACGTATGGCTGAGAGGTATATTTATGCCCATTGACGACAACCGATGCTGCTGGTATCTTATAAGTTCCAGCTTTCGTTGCACAATATATATATGTAAACGTTGTAGATGAGGAACTGCTGGCATGTCCGTTTATCATTTGATAGCTCGATTGCGAGGAACGATACGGGCCAGTGATAAGTTCGAGGGCGTTAGGAATATTGCCTAACTGAATATCTCCTACATCTTGTGTGTTGATTACATACGATAGTCTGAAATTCTCACCTGTCGCAACATGTGAAGGAGCAGAGACTTTTAATCCCTGTGCATAACATGCCAGAACGGAAAGTAACAATACTATATTTAATATAACCTTTCTCATATATATAAATGCGATTTCTCTTTAATGTTGTCTATTACCAATTCTTTTCCAAACGACGCACTTGCTGCTGTTGCTGACGCTGGTTTAAGCGTTGCTGCGTTTGCTGTTCTTGTTGCATTGCTGCATTCAAGAGCTGTTCAGCATTATCTTTGCTCATCTGTGGTTGCTGCTGTTGTTGCTGCTTATTATTATTCTTGTTATTATTTTTATCGGGCTTGGGTTGCTGTTGGTCTTTGTTTTTATCCTTGCCCTTATCCTTGTCTTTATTCTTATCGTTCTTCTGCTGTTGCTTATTGTTATTCTCGTTCTTCTGCAACTTCTTACATAGTGCGAGATTATACCTTGTTTCATCATCCTGAGGATTATTACGCAACGACTCTGAATAGGCTTTTATTGCATCGCTATACATCTTTCCGCTCTGGCAGATATAACCAATGTTGTGGTAAATCTTTGCTTTGCGAAGTTTGTTTGTCTCTATTCCGCTTGCCTTCTGATAGAACTTTACGGCTTCTGATGCTTTATTCTGCATCATCAAAGCACAACCTAAATTATACAAAGCCTGCGGATTACTGTTGTTCTTCGATAGTGCTTTGCGGTATTGAACCTCTGCCTGTGGATATTGTTTCTGGCGAAAAGCCTTGTTTCCCTGTCGGATATAGTCGCGATCTGTCTGTGCTGACAGTATCATAGGTACCAACAACAACACTGACAGAACCATATTTCTTATCTTTCCACTTATCATCGTTATCACTTTTTAAATAACTTGACGTTCTTAAATATAGGATTCTTTACTTCAAGAATTAGAACCTCTATTATTATCAACACTAAAGCAAGAAGTGCAAAAGTTTGAAACTGTTCGTTGTATTCGCTATAAACAGCGTTATATAACTCTCCTTGCTGAAGTTTTGCCAACTCTGAATTTAGTATCTGCTGAGCACTGTTAGTATTGTCAACATGGATATATGCTCCGCCTCCAGCCTGTGCTATCTGCTTACACATATCATCATTGAGTACTGACATCACCTCGTTGCCGTGGTTATCCTTCATATATCCGCCATGCCCGTCGGGGATTAGTCCACCCTTGGGCATACCTATACCAAGAACAAAGACATTAACACCGCTTTTCTTTGCCTTTTTAGCTGCCTCGAGAGCCCCACCTTCGTGGTCTTCTCCATCTGTGATGACGATTATCGCCCTACCTACATTTTCCTTCTTAGTAAAGCTATTAAGGCTGGTATTTATTGCCCCACCGATATCTGTGCCTTGAGTTGCGATGAGCGAGGGCGAAAGACTTTGTAAGAACATCTTGGCAGATACGAAATCTGAAGTTATAGGTAACTGAACAAAAGAGCTACCCGCAAAGACAACAAGTCCTACCTTATCGTTCTTAAAACCATCAATCATATTCTCTATAAGCATCTTGCTTTTGTCAAGGCGAGAGGGTGCTACGTCCTCCGCAAGCATAGAGTTACTGATGTCAAGTGCTACTATTGCCTCTATTCCATTTCGCTTTTCATTGCTCAGTTTAGTAC
>CAVKAH010000149.1:0-4996 GCA_963654095.1 Oscillospiraceae bacterium | reverse complement strand
TTTGTGGACCTACCGTCTATGGCGACCCGCATCTTGGACACGCACGTCCTGCAATAACCTTCGACCTCGTATTCCGCTACTTAAAGCATCTTGGATATAAGGTTCGTTATGTTCGAAATATTACAGACGTAGGGCATCTTGAGCATGATGCTGATGAGGGTGATGACAAGATAGAAAAGAAGGCTCGCCTTGAGCAACTTGAGCCAATGGAGATTGCCCAGTATTATACTAATCGCTATCATGATGCGATGAAAGCCCTGAATGTTCTTCCGCCAAGTATAGAACCACATGCTTCAGGACATATCATCGAACAAGAGGAACTCGTTAAGCAGATTATTGACAACGGCTTTGCCTACGAGAGCAATGGTAGTGTGTATTTTGATATAGAGAAATATAATAAGGTACACCATTATGGTATATTGTCTCATCGTAATCTGGATGATGTCATAAACGAGAGCCGTCAGCTTGACGGAGTGGGGGAGAAACGTAATCAGGTAGACTTTGCCCTATGGAAAAAAGCATCCCCAGAGCATATTATGCGATGGCCAAGTCCGTGGAGCGATGGTTTCCCTGGTTGGCATTGCGAATGTACGGCAATGGGTCGTAAATATCTTGGCGACCATTTTGATATCCATGGCGGAGGGATGGACCTCGTGTTCCCTCATCATGAATGTGAGATAGCACAAGCTGTGGCAAGTCAAGGCGACCAAATGGTGAAATATTGGATGCACAACAATATGCTAACCATCAATGGACAGAAGATGGGCAAGAGTCTTGGTAATTTTATAACTCTCGAGGAGTTCTTTACAGGAAAGCATAAGCTCCTTGAACAGGCTTACTCTCCTATGACTATTCGTTTCTTTATCTTGTCTGCACATTATCGTGGTACAGTAGATTTCTCAAACGAAGCATTGAAAGCAAGTGAGAAGGGATTGGAGAAGTTGATGAACGGAATATCCGACTTGGAGCACGTGCCAGTTGCAGACAAGTGTGATGCAGATACAGAAAAAGTTGTCAAGGAGTTGCGACAGAAATGTTATGATGCAATGAATGATGACTTTGCTACACCGCAAGTTATCAGTTATCTATTCGAAGCATGTTCTACCGTAAACAAGCTCATCGACCATAAAGCAACGATATGTGCCGATTGTCTGAAGGAATTGTCAGATACGATGCGTACCTTCGCTTTCGATATCCTCGGTCTGAAAGATGAACGCAGCGACTCAAGCGATGCTCGTGAAGAGGCTTTTGGAAAGGTGATGGATATGGTTCTTGATCTGCGTGCTAAGGCTAAGGCTGCTAAGGATTGGGCAACAAGCGATCAGATTCGTGATGCCCTTAAAGATGCTGGTTTTGAAGTGAACGATACCAAAGATGGTGTTACATGGAGACTTAACAAATAGTATCCTATAGAGAATAGTAAAACGGAGAATGTTGGTTACCTTTACTTGCCATGACTTATACAAGAAAAGGTAATCAACATTTTTTATTTTAGCTTAAGACTGGTTCTATATATTGCCATTCTACAAGTATTCCATAAGCACGTCCCATACGGCAACGATATGGCAGATGCTTCCTGCAAGGACAAAAAAATGGAATACGCTATGCATATATTTTCTTTTGTTGATACTATAGAACACCGCTCCAGTAATATAGCAAACCCCTTCTGCAATTATCCATATCACAGCTGCTGCGCTAACGCTATGCAGTAGTGGTTTAAATGCAACAAGAATACTTAGTCCCATTGCAACAAAACAAGACGTTTCGAGGTTGCTATGACTTTTCAGTTTACGGAAACTCATTATTGTGCCTACTATCGCACATGCCCATATAAAGCAGAAAAGTCCCCATCCCCATCCTCCATCTTGGCGGAGAGCAATTAGAGTTAACGGAGAATAGCTACCGGCAATATGCCAATATATTGCAGCATGGTCCCACTTTCGCAGTCTTTCTTTCCAAACACTTCTGGCACTGAGGGCATGGTAAACGGTAGAGGCAATGTAAGAACACAACATTCCGAACAGATATAGCGAAACGCCAGCTGTTGCCCATGCATTCTGATGTCCGATACAAAATATCAGGAAGGCTATACCTACGCCTATTCCCATGACAATACCACCAAAGTGCGACCATGAGTTCCATAGTTCTTCCTTATGAGAATAAAAGATTTTCATTATCTAAAAATATAATATTGGCACAGCAAAGATAAGTCTTTTTTTTATATTCATCGTTCTTTTATCCTAAAATCAAAATAATTTTTTTTATTAAAAAATCTGTCAATCTGTCATCGCATCAGATAAAACTCTATAGGTCAAAGGGTAAGCAGCGTTGACAGAAGCTTCTGTTTAATAATATCTGTCATCATCTATCAGATGATATATTATGGCTTTTGTTTATTTAAAGGCTTGACGAACAGTTTGTTAAGTGTGGTTCTGGCTATAAATTTACGTTCTCTTACCTATATCTTTTTTATGCGTAACCCTATATGTTTTTGTATGAAAAGTGGGTGTTTTTTACGTGGGTTGCGACACTGCAAATGTAAAAGATTATAACGAAATTGCCAAACCTTTAACGAGAAATGTGATAGAGGGCGTGTCTTTTAATGAAATAACGAGGTTGAAAGATTGTTCTTTTTAAAGAAAACACTATCTTTGCAGTATGTTCCACTTAAAATAGGAAATTATGAGTACGGCTAATATACAATTAAAACAGATGGACATCATCAAACAAGTACTTAATGTCTCTGACATTAGGCTACTTGACAAGTTCAAAGCCTTTATTACCAACTGTCAAAGAGAAGAAGACATGGATTACATAAAAGAAAATTATATAACAGCAGAGCTGCAAAGAGATATAGACGAAGCTCGTCAAGAATATAAAAGTGGTAAGACTTTGCATTTCGAGGGTGCTGCAGAAGCACAAAAATGGATGGATTCGCTATGAAATATCATATAGACTTCTCAAAGAAAGCTGAAAAGATTATCAAGAAATGGAAAAAAGTCTAATCCTTCTTTGTTTCAGAAATTACGTAACATACTACCAGAACTTGAAGAACATCCAGAAACGGGTACAGGGCATCCTGAACCATTAAAAGGTGGAAATTCCATTACTTACTCTCGCCATATAACTGCTCATGATAGAATCATCTACGATATTTATAGAGATGAGGTGGTAGTCCTTATCGTAAAGGCAGAGGTACATTATGATGATAAATGATATATATAGATATAGGTAAACATTTTGTATAAAAAAGATTGTTTATGAAAAGAAAGAGATTACTTGTTACAGTTCTTGCTTCATTACTTATGTCGCAAGCAAGTTTTGCAATACCTGCCTATCCTGGTCTTATTAAGGCAAAGCAGGCAGATGGTACGGAAATATCTATCCGTTTGCATGGAGATGAGCATGGAAATTATACCACCACAGAGGATGGTTATCCATTGATATTTAATGATGTAACTAGGAATTATGAATACGCCACACTTGCTAATGGTGAAGCAAAGTGTAGTGGTATCGTTGCAACAAATGCTTCAAAGCGTTCAAATGAGACAAAGTCGTTTCTTGCGACAGTTGATAAGTCTGCCATAATAAGCCTTTATGCCAAGCATCGTAAGGAGAATTTGGAAAAGTTCAACATGATGAACAATGCTCGCAGTAACGTGAAGAAGGCTTCAAGTAACCCTAAGAAAATACTTGTCAATAATTTCCCTCATACAGGAGAACAACATTCGATAGTTATCTTATTGGAATTCAACGATAAGCAGTTCTCTACTGTAGACGATGCCAAACAATATTACACGGATGCTATGAACAAAGAGGGTTTTACTGCAGAAAATGGAGCAAACGGAAGTTGTAGAGACTATTTTATCGCCAGCTCCAATGGTGCTTTTAAGCCAACATTCGATGTTTATGGACCTGTGCAGATAGATTACGGACAGCACGATGCCGGACAAGGAACCTACGCAACAGCAATAAACATGAGCACGTTTGTAAAGGCTGCGGTTGAGAAAATCGATAGTGAAGTGGACTTTTCGCAGTATGATCATGATGGCGATGGATATGTAGATAATGTTTATATCTATTATGCAGGTAAGGGAGCAGCAGATTCTTCAGACACAAACACAATATGGCCTCATGCTGCCAGTATGCAAGACTGGGGAATAGAACTGACTACAGATGATGGCGTGAAGATTGGAAGCTATACTTGCAGTAATGAAATTAATGGACAGAAGCCACAATATCCTACTGGTATAGGCACTTTCGTGCATGAATTCGGTCATTGTTTGGGCTTGGCAGACCATTATGACACGGATAACGCCTACAACTATTACACCCCATGGGACTGGGACGTAATGGCTCAAGGATGTTACAACAACAATAGCAACACACCACCTCTTTATTCTTCGTATGAACGTTATGAATTAGGGTGGATAGAACCTGAAACTATTACATCAACTACCAAAGGAACATTCTCTTTGCAGAACTTGGGAGAGTCAAACAAGGCTTATAAAGTAAACGTTCCGGGTAACGAAAACGAGTATTTCTTATTTGAAAACAGACAGAAAACAGGTTGGGATGCATATCTTCCTGCAGGCGGCATGCTCGTATGGCATATCGACATGGATGAGAAAGTATGGCTTGATAATACAGTAAATAATGTTGCATCTCATCAGAGAGTGGATATTGTTGAGGCTAACGGCGTACCTACGGGTTATACGAAAGGTATGGAGGGTATACCTTTCCCTGGAGCAGACAATATTACATCTTATTCTTTCACTTCATGGAATAATGATGTTGTCTTTGATATGGATAAGGTAAAAGAGGAAGACAGCGTAGTATCTTTTATCGCAAAAGGTAGCGACGCAAATCTTACAGCACCAGAACTCAGCATCATAGAAACAGGATATAACTACATAGACTGCTCTTGGAGCAAGGTAGACGATGCCGATTCTTATACGTTGACAGTAAGTAAGGTAAACTCAGACAATACTGTAAC
>CAVKAH010000148.1:0-5015 GCA_963654095.1 Oscillospiraceae bacterium | reverse complement strand
ATGTGAAGACTTCTAAACTTCCATTCAATAAGGTTTCTTATCCCGAACTGGGGTAGATAATTGATTGAAATGTAATCAAGAGTTTCTGACAATATCCTCTGCAACCTTGAAGATTTCGTATATTCTGCGGTCAGATACTCCTTTGTCCATATTGACGCAACAGATGCCTGTCTTAGTAAGGTCGTCGCCACTTGCTATGACACGCTCAGTGATGTTCTTACGAAGTTCTTCGTAGGAGTATTGCTGTATCTCCACAGGATTTAAACGGATATTGAAGAAGGTGTCTGGCATATATTTTCTCAACAAAGCAACATCACCGCCCCACCCTACATCAAGGAATGTTAGACGCTCTATCTCGCTAAATGCAGATGCCATGCGGTGTGGGTCTTTGCCACAATAGTGTATGCCGTATGGACGGTGGCGCAGACTCCATTCCTGATCTATGGGCAGGAAGAAACGGCGATAGTCATCTTCAGAAATCATAGTATGACTACACTCTGAATGGATAGCCACAGGATAGTCGAAGAGCCTTGCGCTTCGGTTTACAGATATTGAGGAAGAGCCTGTATTCGACTGAACATACCATACAAACTTGTCAATCACCTCTGCAATCTTACGGAAGAACACGTTTGCCTTATCAGGTTCCATCACCATGTCGGTAAAAATATCTTCTCCTCGCACGTCGATAGCGATGTTCAACACACCTCCCCAGTTTATGTCGCCAACAACATATCCGTATTTGGCCTTAAGCGTATCCACAAGATTCACAAGCCCTTGAAATGCGTGTGAACGGAAGACTTCATCAACATCAAAGTCGAGTGTATCACGATGAGCACATATCACCTGCGGTGGAGCATCATCATAATATTCGATTTTACATCCAAGCATCTCGGAGAGCAGATAACCTGAGGCAAGGTGTACAGCACCTATCTGTGGCAAAGACTTTAAGTGATCTTCACCAAGCCCAAGATCGCCGAAACGTTCGTATAACACCTGCTCCATTTTCTGTTCATCTTCCACACGGCGCAGAGGATTATAAAAGAAGTCTTCATCAAAAGATATTCCAGCGTTTTTATACCACCAATCGGGGTGAAACACTATGTCAACGGGGAGCTTCTTACTGCAAATCTTTATCATATACAAATAGTTTTACCACCCAGGGTTTTGTTTAACATTAGAGTTCTTGTTCAGATTAAGCTCATTGGTAGGAACTGGGAACAAATAATATTTCTTATCATACTTGCGCACCTTGTTGCAAGCCACGATATAATTGTCGGCATTAATGCTAACAGCAACATCAGATATGCCACTAAGGTTTGCACCGAGGTTGATGTCGGGATGCAGACTGCTATCGAGCTTGTCTAGCTGATGCCATCGAACGAGATCCCAATAGCGGTACCAGTTGTCGGCAATAAGTTCGCAACGGCGTGAACGGCGTATCTCCCATAACAGGTTACTAACTCCCATGTTGTTGGCTGGGTCAGCCTCTGGTTGCAACGAAAGCGGTGGAAGTCCAGCACGTGCTTGCAACAGGTTGATGGACTTGTCGAGGTCTTCTTGCGTAGCAGTACCAAGTTCGACCTTGGCTTCGGCATAGTTGAGCAGAACCACGGCATACCAATAGATTGGAGCATCAGTATAGTTTGTATAAGTATAAGTGCGGTAATATTTGTCAAGAGTGAGATTGTCATACTTACGTATAGTATAGCCAGTAGACGATGTCATGAGGTTAGCCTCAGCAACACCATGTTCGTTGACCCTCGCCCAACTATGTCCCTTGAAACTAACAATGGAGTCGAGAGTCAGAGCCAGACGTTTATCACGCACAGAAAGAGCATTAGCTATAGACAAGTTCTTCTTTGCATTGACGGAGAGACGGTCATCTTTATTTAGCGTGGTAGTAGCAAGCGGACGACCGTCGGTAAAAAGAAAAGCATCGAAAGCATCTTTCGTAACACCATATTGTTCTGCCGAACCACATGTCCATGCTATTAGACAGTGCATCACTTGATCCTTGCCGTAGTTGCGGTAGAAAATTGTTTCGCTGACGTTGCCTAGATCTATGGAGTAGTACACATCACCATACTCTGCCGTAAGGTAATAGTTACCTGATGCAATGAGAGCCCCTGCTGCCTCTGCACTTGCCTGCAGATACGACGTTGCACGAGCTGCATCAGGAGCAAGTTCATTGTCTTCCATAGTGCGGTATTTGGCAAATGTGCCTTCATATAGACATATGTCGCTCTTCATGGCAAGTGCCAAGTGCTTGCTCCATTTCGTTTTGTCGGTTACTACAGGAAGGTTGTCAACGGCATAATCGAGGTCGCGGCGCACTGAGTCCATAACGATGTCGCGTGAAGTGCGTTCGCCATACACACGCTCGTCGTCTACATTAGTGATGACACCCGACAGCCATTGCACATCGCCATACTCACGCACAAGCTGATAGTATTGCCACGCACGGTTTAGACGTGCCACAGCGATGTAATATGTTTTGTTAGTAGCAGGCATCGACGAGGCAGCCACGTTTTGTATTACATAATTGGCACGGCGCACCTCTTTGAAACCATCTGTCCAATAAGCCGACGTACTTGGAACTGTTGTGAAAAGCCAGTTGTCGAAACCGGAATTACACTGGTCATCGTTAAGACTCTTAAAATAATACCATCCAAAACTACCATTCTGGCTATAGCCCACATAGTTGTCATAAAACTTGTTGGTATAGCTTTCCACGGCATTAGTATTACTCCAAAACACGGTGTTGTTAATAAACATATCTCGTGGGTTCTTGTCGAGCATATCGTTGCAACTTACTAGCACACAGATTATAATGCCAGCAAATAATGATGCTATTGTATTCTTCATCTTAATAAAATGTCCTTACCTTATTAATATATTGGATTTGTCTTTCGTTGAATATTACTAATGATTAGAATTCTACCTGCAGTCCCACTGACCATGAGCGTGTGATAGGATAAGTACGTCCCCACGTGCCGTAGCCATAGGTACCCGTTGGACCATCGTTCATTTCGGGATCGATAGGAAGATTTCTTGCACCATTATGCAGTAAGCACAGGTTGTTAACACTGGCATATATGCGCACCTTCTGTATATAAGCCTTCTTGGTAAGATTTTGCGGCAATGTATACCCCATCGTGATGTTCTTCAAACGCAGATAAGAGAGGTCCACCAGATACTTGCTCTGTGGATAATAGTTGTGGCAACCGCCTATTGGAGCGAGAGCTGCCACATTGCCAGCATATTCGTTGCCTGGGTAGAGACAAGGATAATCATTCGATTCGGAAATATTCACCACTCCGTTGGCAGGGTCATACACATTGTAACTTGTCTGGTTTGAGTAGATGGCGAGGTCTGGCTCACGCATCTCTGGGAAGGCAAATGATGACTGAGTCCACATATTGCGCTTACCCACGCCTTGGAAGAAGAGGTCTATGTCGAAACCGCAGTACGAACCACCAATGTGGAAACTATATTCATAGCGAGGCATCGTGTTACCTATTACTTTCAGGTCGCCGTGGTTTTCGAGTGTGCCGTCGCCACCATCTATCTTTCCATCGCCATCCAAATCTTTGAACTTTATATCGCCTGGACCGTACACAAAATTGTCGGTCTGTATACCAGTCTGGTCTGCTACACCCTTTTTGTATATCCACGAACCATCAGCGTTCTGACCCTCAAAGTCATCTTCTGTAAAATAGCGATCGGTTTCAAATCCCCAGATGTCGCCCCAGGTCTCACCTTCGTAAGCATACATACGTGCATTGTAATCGCTATCGATGCCACCTGTATGACCTATTATCTTCGAGTCGTTGTTCCACTTTGTTATCTTTGATTTAGAGTCGCCTATATTGAAATTAGCATATAGACTTAGGTTCTTATTAAACTTTTTATGCCAGTTCACGCTCAGCTCCCACCCCCGTGTGCGCAGTTGTCCTGCATTAGTATATGGTGCTGTTGCTCCCACCGTGCCTGGCAGAGCTTTTCCTGGAGCCAGCATGTCGTTGGTAAGACGTTGGTAGCCATCTATGCTAACGCTAAGTTCGTCGTTCAAGAAGCTAAGGTCTAGTCCCGCATCTGTTGTGAGTATACGCTCCCATGTCAGCGACGAACCAACCCACGTTGGCATATCGGTTTGGTTTAAGCGTGTACCGTTACCATCGAGCCAATAGGTATTTGATGAACTTATCTGCGATATGGTTGATAGGAACATATTGTCGCCCACTGCCTCATTGCCTATCTCGCCATAAGAGAAACGCAGTTTACCATTGCTGATGTAGTCATGCAGATTATTCCAATAGTTCTCTTCCGTAAAGCGGTATCCCACGGAGAAGGAAGGGAAGAAAGCCCACTTGTTCCCTGCGGGGAAGCGCGAACTACCATCGTAGCGACCGTTCAGTTCCAAGAGATATATACCTTTATAATCGTAGTTGACACGTCCGAAATAGCCCGCCGTAGCACGGTCGCCTGTAGACGAGTTTATGGTGGCAAGTGCCATCTCTCCGTAAGCCATATTTAGTTCGGGATACTTCTCATCGTATAGTTGCGTGCGTTGAGCATAGAAATAATCGGAAGTATAGCTCTCGCCATTAACACCCAACATCACTGCGAGGTTGTGGGCTTTCTGCCAAGAGTGGGAATAGTTGGCATAAGCATTTGCCACCCATCGGTTTGCTTTGCTATTATTGCGTGTGGCGTTCGTTGTGGAAGGCTGCACAAGATAGGTCGGTGTAACACCATTCCAGTTCATACCATATACGCTGTTGGCACTCGACTTCAAGTTGGTGTTGTCCATCTGATAGGTGTAATCCACGTTCAGTGTGAGGTCTTTCGTTATGTGTGCCACGGCATAGGCATTCATCCTCAGCATATCGTGTACGGTAGACGTGCGTGCTGCCTGCTTCTGCATAGCAAGCATACGATAGTCGAGCGACGTGCCGTCGTCTGCCACGATATATCCTGAAGGCACGAAGAACGAGCCCCATCGCCATATATAC